>NZ_JAHCMC020000001.1:1500000-1735000 GCF_018448765.2 Streptococcus oralis | reverse complement strand
TTTGTACTACTAATGTGTTCTTCACCTTTTTTAACGTATATTGATTTACTTACATGGATTGTATTTGTAGAAAACTCTATGTCCTTCCACGTTAGAGCAAGAGCTTCTCCGAGTCTTAGACCAGTAAAAAATAGAACTGTGAATAGTAATTTTATATTGTATTCATCGTTGCTAAATAGTGTTAAGAAATGCTTAAATTCTTTTACTGTCCAGAAATTTAATTTTACTTTTTCTATGGGTAGTTTTTTCAGTAATCCTACGGGATGTTCCTTGTAAAATCCCTTTCTTAATCCAACATCCAGAATTTTCTTTAGTAAAATTATAATTTTATTAATAGTGTTTGGACTTAGCTTCTTTTCTGAGTTTTGAGTATTTTTATCTCTTAGATGTTCTCTGAATTGATAGATATCTTCATAAGTTAATTTAGCTACATCATCAACTTTTTCAAAATAGTTTTTTATATGCCTGTTATAGTTGTTTTCTTGTGTATCTATATAGCTTTGTTTTCTGTTGTTTATTCTATCCTCTTCTTTTAAGAGATCATAAAGGATATCAATTGATATTTTTGAGTTGAAACTTTTTTCTTTAAGTTCGACACTTCGTAAGTATTGTTCGGCCTCCAATGCTTCTTTTTTAGTTTTGAATCCTTTTCTTACAATTCTACGTTGTTTTAGAGATATTGGATTTATACCATTGGAAACATCAACAATCCAAGTTCCGTCTCTACTTTTACGTAAAGCCATAAGCTACGCTTCTTTCTGGAGTTCAATTCCTAATAGTTCTTCTGCGACACTGGCTGGAATTGTACCAATCCTTTTGTTATCGTAGATGTTAAAACCACGATTCACTAATAGTAATTTGCCGGTATGGATAATCTTTCTTGCAGTTCCTGGAGCAAATCCAAGTTCGATAAGGTCATCTTTTGTTACAGTTTTAATCATGTGATCTCCTTTTCTAATTAGATTAACTAAGGGGAGGATTAACTCCCCTTGTATTTTACTTATTTTTGTTTTACATCTACTAAATGGATAGCATCAGCCTTGTAATACATTGTCGTGCTAATCATAGTAGCTTGTAAATTGTCAAATGTAACTGGTACTTCATCCATTGCTTGGATATAGTCATTATCAACCAAGGCATCTGGATTGTCTACTGAGACTTGGGTTGATTTCTTTTTGAATTGTCCATCCTTGATTGTTACATTGTATTTCCAACCAATGATTTTATCGGTATTAAAACGTCTTTCGCTACCATCTCGGTTTTTGATAATTTCTCCGTTTGCATCTGCTCGGACTTCCGTTTCAAATTTTGGAATGACTTCATCCAATTCAAATTTTGTTCCAATGTTATTAAAATTCCAGTCATTTTGTGAAAGCATTTTTGCCATAGTTAATTTCTCCTTTTAATATTTTCTTTGATTGTAGGGATCAAATCCTCTCGTTTAAAGAGTATTGCTCTTTCTATTAATCCACTTGCTAAATCTGGTGGATATTCCATATTGTTGAGTGCGAGATAGTTAGCTTTCTCATACTCATGCAGTAAGTTATTGTCGTATAGAAATTTATACGCTTTTAGAATAGCTCCTGAACCTTTATAGGTAAACCATTCTAATTTTTGTTCTAGTTCTGTTTTTGATTTTGAAATAATGATAGAGACGGGTTTTGAATGGCCTAAAAACTTTTCCCAAGATCTCAAAGGTTTTGAGAAATAGCTATCACTATAGAACCTCACTTTTTCTTTGAGATATCCCTTGGTAAAGTTGAGAAGATCTATTTCTGAATGCAACCATTCTTGAATGAAGTAGTGAGCTTTTTCTTTCCTAAGTTCTAACTCAGTTCTTATCCAATTTTCTATATACCGCTTGCTGATACCGAGCTTCTCAGCTCGTTCTAAGCGTTTATCGTAAATTCTAAGTCTTTCGTCATCATTGGGTTTTCTCAAATATAAGGTCTGGCCGATTGTTTCATCTCCGTAGGTATTGTAGTAGGTGCTTTTTCCATATATAAAGCGTTTCTTCTGACAAATCTTTAGAAGCTGATTAGGAGTGAAATAGGGTGTTTCATTAAAATCATCTATTGCAATATCAATTCGTCTTACTGAAAAATGATTGTAATTGTAGTAGAGGTTGTTCAAAAACTGTCTTTCGGACAGACTATTTGGATCTAATACCATATCTCTATAGAACTCGAGTGCCTGTCCTGACATGACAAGCATGTAGGACGACTCTTTCGCTCCATAGTAGATACGGATATTCCCATAATGAAGCTGGCTATCATAGTTATAGTATTTAAGGCTCCCTTTATTCTCAATAAATAGGTCATAGTCAAGAAATAGAATGTCTTCGATTATTTCTCTTGGCGAAAATTCAGTCTTATCAAACTGAATTTGAATCCAGTCAAATACAGAACGTAAATGTTCATTTTTTGCCATAGATTTTGATTCAACTTTTTGCTTAATTTTGCCACCCTTAAAATCTCCGAAACCCTTGGAAATACTGAATTCTTTCGATGGTACACCTAACTTGCAGAGGGTGGTGTTACTACACACCCTATCGGTCAAAAATGGTCCGTCCGCATCTACGCTCATTTTCGGCTTTCTGCCTCATGGCTCAGCCGAAAACTCGCTATTAGCCGAACCTATTTTTTGACCTCTTGTTAACAAACCCTAGTAAGCCGGTTTGCATCGACTCTTCAATATCTTGGATTTTCTTTTTTAGGTTGGAATTCTCAATTTTTATCAGTCGCATTTCTCGCTTAAATTCCTGTTTTAAGGCGCTCAGTTCATCGTAGAGCTCATCTATTACTTGGTTTAGGGATTCATGTTCATTGTCTGCTAGACTCCCAAATACGGCTTGTATAGCCTCTTTTAGACCTATTTCAAGTTTTAGTTTAGCTAACTTTTGAAATTGTCTAAGGTCTTCGTCTGTAAAATCATAGGCAACTGTATAACTTAATTGATGAGTTCTGGGATTTCTACTGATAGGAACTTTAATTTTCTTAAATTCCTTGCCACTTATCTCTTTAATCAGTTGAATCCAATTTTTAAGAGTAGAGGTAGAGTTTAGGCCAGAAATTTGATTGACTAACTCTTTATTGGTCATCTTTTTGTGAAACCTCCGAAATTTTCTTGTGCAACTGAAGAGTTTTCTGTGGTATAATTGTTACATAATATGTTTTGATCTTGGAACGAACGGCACATTTGTTTCAAGATTTTTTATTTTGTCGAATCCTACCTCCTTTATTAAAATTTTTTAAATCGACTACTAGTTACATACGCTTTTACCTCCTTTTATGCTATAATATTCTCAATGGAATATTCAATCTCAAAATAAATATTCCTTATGGAATAATTCTATTTTATACCGTTTAGAATATTTTGTCAAGCTAAAATATACGAATAAGAATATCTATAGGAGAATTATGTATACAGAGGATTATAAATTTTCAGAGAGGTTAAAAACTCTCAGAAAATCAAAAAAGTTAACTCAAGTACAAATATCGGAATTAATTGGAGTTCAACAAGGGACATATTCTCGGTGGGAGAATGGAACGTTAGAACCAGGATTAGAATTCGTTGTGAAATTAGCAAATATCTTTGGGACTACTACAGATTATTTGCTGGGACAAAAACCTTATTCAATTATCAGTAGTTTACCTCTAGAACAATTAGATCTTACCAATATTGCAAACTTTTCAAAGGATGAGTTTGATATTTTGAAACATTCAATAGCAGTTTCGGTGGCAAGTAATAAAATAAAGGCAACAGAACTAAAAGATAGAGTTATAGAAAAAAATCAGTTGTCAGAAAAAGATGCAGAACTTTTGAATAAGATTTTTGAAGAAGTTAAAACTTATTGGGAAAATTAGGAGGACGCTAGTCTTCAAAATTCCCTCCCAAAATGTGTCCAAAATATTGACAGAATTCTAGCTTTTCATTATAGTTCTTATGGAACTTTTTTTCTACAACAAAATAGGCTCCATAATATCCATAGGGGATTTACCCACTACAAATAGTATAGAGCCGGTTTTATTAATGTCCTGCATTTCCTAATAAGTTAACCATGACAACACCAATGATAATCAAAATTAAACCGATAATGCTATAAACATTTAGTGTTTCTTTGAAAATCATTACTGCGATAGAGGCTGTCAAAACTAAACCGACAGCTGACCATGTTGCATAAGCTATTCCTAAAGGAATTTTTTGCATTGCTAGTGAGAGGAAATAGAAACAAACGCCATAGCTAAGTAGGGCAGAAACGGTTGGAATAGGCTTTGTAAAACCGTCTGATAATTTCAAAAGGTTAGTTCCCAATATCTCTCCTACAATGGCGATAAAAAGATAAAAGTATGACATGTCTTTAACCTCCTATATGTCATGTTTTTGCTCTAAGAGCTATTATAGCTATCCGTTTTTTATAAATCTTGGCACAAGTCATGAGAATTTGTAGTAAAACTGTGGCAGACACTTTTTCAGAACCAATAGCTGATAAGTTTAGTATATCATAAGATAAATTTTAAAAAAAGTCTTGATTTATTTCAATGTCTTGCGTGGTCTCGATTTTACTGGTAAAATTACTTTTAAGAACTTTAAAAAAGAGGTTTCTATATTTGACAAAACAATGACTTGTTGTCCCGAATGTGGGCATCCTTTGGAGAAAAAATTTTTAAAAGATGAGGGAGATATTCCTTATTGTTCACAATGTGCGAGTTTTCGTTTTCCAGTCTTTAATACAGCAATTAGTGCGATTTTATTTAATGAAAAACATGATAAGATTCTCTTGATTAAGCAATATGACATGGCTGAGCATATTTTGCTAGCTGGTTATGTGTCTAATGATATTCACAACCAATTTCTACAATCATTAAAGGCAATTAATTTAGCCTCTCTTATTACGGATATGGGTAATAAAATTGCACAAAACTAGTCCAAAACTCTTTTTAATAAGGAGTATACTTTCTAGCATTTTATAGTTACTAAAAAGTATCTAAACTTTGGAAGTGATACTAAGTTTTAAAAAATATTATGGAAAAAAAGCTTATAAAATCAATATTTCTGAGATTTAAAACTAATAATATTAGACTCAAAATCCAGTGTCCGCAAGGACGTGCCGGTTCGACCCCGGCCGCCGGTATAGTATGAAAGACAAGGTTTTCGGACCTTGTTTTTTTATCTGTTTTCGTTGAGTTACCAATTTTTTCCATTTTAAATAAATCATCAAGTTTATTAGCCAATGTTTTTTGTTTGCTAGGGTACAAATGAGAATAAGTATCAATTGTTGTTGTAATAGATGCGTGTCCTAATCTTTCTTTGACAACAAGATAATCTTCTCCGTGATTTATAAGTAATGATTCAGTAGAGTGTCTCAAATCATGTATTCTTATTTTCTTTAAATCTTTATCCCTTTCCTCAACAGAGTATTTTTGATATACTATATTTAATTAGAATACAAAAAATTTGGAGAGAAGGAGATAAAAAAGTGGACAAACAAACCATTTTTTACTGCTATAGAATGACTCATGATTATGGCATCAATCCTTGTGTTTTTACAGAAAATTATGATACAACTCCCCATCTTCTTACCGAAGGAGGGTGTATGCTTCAGTTAAGAAGAAATATCAAAAAGAACTGGGCTGATAAAATAAACTCGAAGTCTGTAGATGCTTACATAATGGCTGTAGCAGGGCATTCAAACGATGGGAAACAATGGAGAGATGAGCAAGGAATGTTTATCACTCCAAAATATAATCATCTAATTTTTGTTGCTAAAATTAGTGAAATTTTAACAATGAAAGAATATTTATTATCTCCAAAATCTAATAATAGAAGAGATGCTTATACTTATCAATGGCTGATTGAAAAGAATGGATTAAACCAATCAAGTTTTATGAATGAAGTAGTGATTCTTGCAGACCGTTTTAATTATTTTGGTAAGTCTCCACTCAAAATTCCTAAAGAAATTTTAGATTTTTTCCCGATGGGAGAACGAGCAAGAATGAATGGGAAACCATTTCCGAGATGGAATGCTAAAAATGGATTTTATGATTCGGAAGAGAGATTTACTGATGTGTTAGAATTAATGGAATTTGCTGAAACTATACTAGGTTCACAAAACAAAGTAATGGATTTGCCCTATCATCCATTCTTTATACGAGGAAAAGAATTGTGAAAATAATTTTATCAAGAAAGGGATTTGATTCATCTAATGGTTCCATCCCGAGTCCTATATTACCTGACGGGACGTTACTTTCATTGCCAATACCTGCCAAGTTTGATAGTATCTCTTTTGACGACTTAAACTATAACGGAGTATTATTTTCAGATATCTTAAGACAACTAAAAGAGAAAGAAGATAAAACAAATCATTTCAAATGTCATCTTGATCCAGATATAAGAGAAAATCTTAGGAATACTCCTGTTTCTAACTGGAAAGCAGCATTTGGCCAAATTAAAAGCTCTCAGGGAATATTAAGAAATCAAAATGTTTCTATTGGGGACCTTTTCCTATTTTTCGGATGGTTTAGACAAACTGAAGGAGACATTTACAGCGGGACATTGCGTTTTAAAAAAAATGCTCCTAATCTAAATATCATTTATGGTTATTTGCAAATTGGTAATATGATGAATGATAAAGAATCTCTGCAAAGTATGTATCCATTTCATCCTCATTCTTACGACCATATGAGTAATTTGCAATCAAATATGCTTTATATCCCAAGAGAAAACTTATCATTTTTACCTCAAGAAAAAGGATATGGAACTTTTAATTTTCATGATGACAGAGTATTAACAATGAATGGTAGATCAAGAAGTGTATGGAAAGAAATACCAGCGCTTATGCCTGAAAATATAAATGGGAATCATAAAAATTCTGCTAAAGATTATGGTTTAAAATATTCTGGTATATGGCAAGAAAAAGTTTTGTTAGAAAACGAACTATCAACTACTTGGGCTAAAGAGCTATTTTTGGTAAAATAATAAAAAACACTTACCTTAATTAAAGGAGAAAATAAAATGATTACATTAACTGTTGAAAAAGATTGGACTGGAAAATATACGTTTATCGTTTCAAATGGATTTGATAGTCAAAGCTTAACACCAGGAACATATGTTTCTGATTTTCAAATTGACCAAGCTAAACAAAACATTCAGTATGCCGGAAGCATTGATGACGGTATTAGAGTAGTGAAGAATGCTTTAGGAATTATCTAAAAGAAAAATATTAGAGTCATTTATACAAAAACTAGACCTAATTTATGTCTAGTCGGTTAATATTTCATATAACTCAAATAATCGTACGAGTGTCTTGAATACCTCTGGATAAATATAATCTGTTGGGACATATCGTCTATTCTCTGATGATGCTCTTAGAACGATAAGGTATGGAGTGTTACCTAAAAGTTACTGAAGTTTGAAAAAAGAGTCTATTTTATATAATTCAAACATCCTAAAATCCTATTAAATCAAGGTTGTAGGTTTTAAAAAATGTAGGAATTGAACTCAAAATTCAGTGTCCGCAAGGACGTGCCGGTTCGACCCCGGCCGCCGGTATAGTAATAAGAACAAGGTTTTTGGACCTTGTTTTTTTATTTCTTACTAAATTGTATCTTGTTAATGGTATGATAATGGTTCAGTAATTTTTTTTGTGTGATATTCTAATTTTTTGGCTTTTTTTTTGGTATAATATTACTTATTCACAATTTATTTTGATTATGAAAGAGTTTGGTGATTAATGTCTCGGTCTGTTGAATTACTAAAGAAACGTTACTTAAAGAATATAAAAGAGAACCCTGATTTATTTATTGGTATTGAGTTAGAATATCCTATTGTAAATTTAGGGGGTAAGGCTACAGATGTTGAAGTTGTTAAGGATCTCTTTCGGTATTTACCATCAGTTCTGGGTTTTACGATTGAAAAAGTGGATGATTTTGGGAATCCAATTCAGTTACTTGATCCAGTTAGCCAAGATACTATCTTATTCGAGGTTGCTTATACTACAATTGAGTTTGCATTCGGAAAGGCTGAATCTATCCAAGAGGTAGAAGAACGCTTTAACTTCTATATGGCTACGATTCAGAATAAATTGGGTGAAGCTAATCATGCTATTGTTGGCTGTGGCATTCATCCCTACTGGGATAAAAATGAGAATTGTCCAGTGGCTTATCCCCGCTATCAGATGTTGATGGATTATTTGAATTTGAGTAGAAATATTACTAAATCAGATTTACATCATTTCCCTGAGTATGGGGCCTTTATCTGTGGGAGTCAGGTTCAGCTGGATGTTTCAAAGTCCAACTACCTGCGGGTTATCAATGCTTTTACGCAAATTGAAGCAGCTAAAGCCTATTTGTTTGCAAACTCTGAGTTTTCAGGGGAAGATTGGGATACTAAGATTTCAAGGGATATTTTTTGGGAAGAGTCTATGCACGGGATTTATCCTGAAAATGTAGGCGTCAATGCCAGACTCTTCAAAGACGAGAATGATTTTTTTGATTATCTAGATCATTCTGCAATCTTTACTGCGGAGCGTGATGGGCAGACCTATTATTTTTATCCAATTCGAGCAAAAGATTACTTAGGGACTCCGGAAATTCACGCCTTCGCTCTTGATGGGAGAGAGATTCTTCTTTTTCCTCAGGAGAAGGACTTCCAAACTCACCGTAGTTACCAGTACCAAGATTTGACAACTCGAGGGACTATCGAGTTTCGTAGTGTCTGTACGCAACCCTTGAATCGTACCTTTGCTGCGACGGCTTTTCATTTGGGTTTGTTGGTTCATTTAGACAAGCTTGAGGCTTACTTGCGAACTGCTCCTTTTTTTACCACAGCTGGTCGTGATTATAAGCTTTTAAGACGACAATTTTCTAAAAAACAACTCACAGATGAAGAAGAAGCTGCGGTTCTCGAGTTTTCTAAAGATTTACTCACCCTAGCTGAGGAAGGACTGGAGAAAAGAGATAAGCAAGAAATGACCTACTTACAGCCTTTGAAAGAAGAATTGGGCCTATAATTTCTCTGATAAAGGGAGAATTTTCTGAAAAATCATGATATAATGGAAGAGACTATAGATAAAGGATAGAGATTCATGACATTAGTTTATCAATCAACGCGTGATGCGAAAAATACAGTAACAGCCAGCCAAGCGATTTTGCAAGGCTTGGCAACAGATGGAGGCTTATTTACTCCAGTTAGCTATCCAAAGGTTGATTTGGATTTTGAAACATTAAAGGACGCTTCTTACCAAGAAGTGGCTAAACTTGTCTTGTCAGCCTTCTTGGATGACTTTACAGCAGAAGAGTTGGACTACTGTATCAACAACGCTTATGACAGCAAGTTTGACACTCCAGTCATTGCCCCTCTTGTCAAACTTGATGGCCAATACAACTTGGAGCTTTTCCACGGTTCAACCATTGCCTTTAAGGATATGGCCTTGTCTATCTTGCCCTACTTTATGACAACGGCAGCTAGGAAACACGGTTTGGAAAACAAGATTGTCATCTTGACAGCAACATCTGGAGATACTGGGAAAGCTGCTATGGCAGGTTTTGCAGATGTTCCAGGTACTGAAATTATTGTCTTTTATCCAAAAGACGGTGTCAGCAAGGTACAAGAGTTGCAAATGACCACTCAAGCAGGAGACAATACTCATGTTATCGCTATTGATGGTAACTTTGACGATGCGCAAACAAACGTGAAGCATATGTTTAACGATGTAGCTCTTCGTGAAAAGTTGGTAGCGAACAAGTTGCAATTTTCATCAGCTAACTCTATGAACATTGGTCGTTTGGTACCACAGATTGTTTATTATGTTTATGCCTACGCTCAGTTGGTCAAGTCTGGTGAGATTGTAGCTGGTGATAAGGTCAACTTCACAGTACCAACAGGAAACTTTGGAAATATCTTGGCTGCCTTTTATGCTAAACAAATTGGTCTGCCAGTTGGCAAATTAATCTGTGCTTCGAATGACAATAATGTTTTAACTGACTTCTTTAAAACACGTATTTACGACAAGAAACGTGAGTTTAAGGTAACGACTAGTCCATCTATGGATATCTTGGTATCTTCAAACTTGGAGCGTTTGATTTTCCATCTTTTGGGGAATGATGCGGTTAAGACAGCTGAACTCATGAATGCCTTGAGTACACAAGGACAATATGAATTGACAGACTTTGATGCTGAGATTCTGGAACTCTTCGCAGCTGAATATGCGAATGAGGAAGAAACTGCGGCAGAAATTAAACGTGTTTATCAAACAGATGCTTACATCGAGGACCCACACACAGCTGTTGCCTCAGCAGTTTATAGAAAATACCAAGCGGCTACTGGCGATGCGGCTAAGACAGTGATTGCTTCAACAGCTAGTCCATACAAGTTCCCAGTGGTTGCCGTAGAAGCGGTAACAGGAAAAGCAGGCTTGACTGACTTTGAAGCCTTGACTCAATTACATGAAATCTCAGGAGTGGCAGTGCCACCAGCAGTTGATGGCCTAGAAACGGCTCCAGTTCGTCATAAAACAACAGTGGCAGCTGCTGACATGCAAGCAGCGGTTGAGGCTTATCTAGGACTTTAAGACAGAGAGAGTAAACTCGGTTGGGAAACCAACTGAGTTTCTTTTCATCAGGAGGAGAGATTGTTTAAGAAAAATAAAGACATTCTTAATATTGCATTGCCAGCTATGGGTGAAAACTTTTTACAGATGCTCATGGGGATGGTGGACAGTTACTTGGTCGCTCACTTGGGCTTAATCGCTATTTCGGGTGTTTCAGTGGCTGGCAATATTATCACGATTTACCAGGCGATTTTCATCGCTTTGGGAGCTGCTATTTCCAGCGTTATTTCAAAAAGTTTGGGGCAGAAGGATCAGTCTAAGCTAGCCTATCATGTGACTGAGGCGTTGAAGATTACTTTACTATTAAGTCTCCTTTTAGGAGCTTTGTCTATCTTCGCTGGACAAGAGATGATAGGACTTTTGGGGACTGAACAGGATGTGGCCGAAAGTGGAGGACTCTATCTATCTTTGGTGGGTGGGTTGATTGTTCTCTTGGGATTAATGACCAGTTTAGGAGCCTTGATTCGTGCAACGCATAATCCTCGTCTCCCCCTCTATGTCAGTCTTTTATCCAATGCCTTGAATATTCTCTTTTCCAGTCTAGCTATTTTTATCCTTGATATGGGGATAGCGGGTGTTGCTTGGGGGACTATCTTGTCTCGTTTGGTTGGTCTTGTGATTTTGTGGTCACAATTAAAACTGCCTTATACGAAACCGACTTTTGGACTGGATAAAGACTTACTGACCTTGGCTTTGCCAGCAGCTGGAGAGCGGCTTATGATGCGGGCTGGGGATGTAGTGATCATTGCTTTGGTCGTTTCTTTTGGGACGGAGTCAGTAGCGGGGAATGCAGTCGGAGAAGTCTTGACCCAGTTTAACTATATGCCTGCCTTTGGCGTCGCTACGGCGACGGTCATGCAGGTAGCTCGAGCAGTTGGAGAGGATAACTGGGAAAGAGTAGACGAGGTAAGCAAACAAACCTTTTGGCTTTCTTTCGTCCTTATGTTGCCCTTGACACTCAGCATCTATGCCTTGGGAATACCACTGACCCACCTCTATACGACGGATCCTGTTGCGGTCGAAGCTAGCGTTTTGGTGGCACTTTTCTCACTACTAGGGACTCCCATGGCAACAGGGACAGTTATCTATACTGCAGTTTGGCAGGGATTGGGAAATGCTCGCCTCCCCTTTTATGCGACAAGTATTGGGATGTGGTGTATCCGTATAGGGACAGCCTATCTGATGGGAATTGTGCTTGGTTGGGGTTTACCTGGTATTTGGGCTGGAACGTTATTGGACAATGGTTTTCGATGGTTATTTCTACGCTACCGTTACCAAAGTTATATGAGCTTGAAAGGATAGGAAATGAAAAAAACAGCTTTTATTTGGGATTTAGATGGAACCTTATTGGACTCTTACGAAGCGATTTTGTCAGGGATTGAGGAAACCTTTGGTCAGTTTTCTATTCCTTATGATAAGGAGAGCGTGAGAGAGTTTATCCTCAAGTTTTCGGTGCAAGATTTACTGGAGCAGGTGGCAGAAGAGCGAAAACTGGATGTGGAAGTGCTCAATCAGGTGCGTGCCCAGAGTTTGGCTGAGAAGAATGCCCAGATAGTTTTGATGCCAGGTGCGCGTGAGGTGTTGAATTGGGCAGACCAAGTAGGGATTCGGAACTTTGTTTACACTCATAAAGGGGACAATGCTTTTACTATTCTAAAGGATCTGGTATTGGAATCCTATTTTACAGAGATTTTAACCAGTCAGAGTGGCTTTGAGCGCAAGCCTAATCCAGAAGCGGCTACCTATTTGTTAGACAAGTATCAGCTGGATCCTGAGAAGACCTATTATATAGGGGACCGGACTTTAGATGTGGAATTTGCCAAGAATAGCGGTATTCAAAGCATCAACTTTTTAGAGTCTTCTTTTGAAGGCAATCACATGATTCGAGCACTAGCAGATATTCCTCATATTTTTGAGAGTAAGTAACGAGAAGATTGTGTCAGTTGTGTGACAGAGACCTAACAAACTATTTCAAGTAATCGAGTTTGTTACAAGGAATAGACAGTTCTATTAAATAGGCCCGAGAGGGCTTTTTTTCAGCTTTTTTTGTGTTATGATAGACAGGTACTCATTTGAAAGGAATATGAACGAATGAAGAAAAGAATGATTTTAGTCTCAACAGTAGCCTTGTCATTTGCCCCAGTATTGGCAACTCAAGCAGAAGAAGTCCTTTGGACTGCACGTAGTGTTGAGCAAATCCAAAACGATTTGACTAAAACGGACAACAAAACAAGCTATACAGTACAGTATGGTGATACCTTGAGCACCATTGCAGAAGCCTTGGGTGTAGATGTCACAGTTCTTGCAAATTTGAACAAAATCACCAATATGGACTTGATTTTCCCAGATACTGTCCTCACCACAACTGTCAATGAGGAAGAAGAGGTAACGGAAGTTGAAATCCAAGCTCCTCAAGCAGATGCTAGTGAAGAAGTGACGACTGCGACAGCTGATTTGACGACGAATCAAGTGACAGTCGATGAACAAACAGTTCAAGTAGAAGACCTTTCTCAACCGATTGAGGAAGCTCCAACTGCAACAGAGACTGAAAAACCAGCAGAAGTAGCGCCAAGTTCAGAAGTTTCTGAGACAGCGACAGTTGCTGAGGAGACACCATCTACAGAAATACCTGTAGCAGAAGAAACAGCTGAAACGACTCCAGCGGAAGCACCGGTAGCAGAAACAACTAGTCCAGTTGAAGAAGAAGCTCTTCAAGCGACTACTCCAGCAGAAGCACCAGTAGCAGCTACTCCAGCAACTGAAACGCCTGCTGATACAAGAGGAACAAGTGCAACAGAAGAAACAGCGGCATCAACAGCAACTTCTGAGACTGCAACTTCGACTTATCAAGCGGAGCAAAGTCAAACTCCTTCAAGAACTTATTCAGCTCCAGCTGCTCCTGACTATGCAGGACTTGCTGTAGCTAAGTCTGAGAATGCTGGTCTTCAACCACAAACTGCAGCCTTCAAAGAAGAAATTGCCAATTTGTTTGGAATTACATCCTTTAGCGGCTACCGTCCTGGTGACAGTGGAGACCATGGTAAAGGATTGGCCATCGACTTTATGGTCCCAGTGAGTTCAGCACTTGGTGATCAAATCGCGGAATACGCGGTTCAAAATATGGCTAGCCGTGGTATCAACTACATCATCTGGAAACAACGTTTCTACGCTCCATACGATAGTAAATATGGACCTGCCTACACGTGGAATCCAATGCCAGACCGTGGTAGTGTGACCGAAAATCACTATGACCACGTTCACGTATCAATGAACTAATCATTAAAATGGAAGTTGGGAACTGATTGAGTTCCCGCTTCTTTTTTGCGTGTCATTCCTTCAGGATAAAAGGGATAAATATGAGGAAGTGAGTAATATTTCAAGAGAATGTAAGCATATTTCTTGATTTATTTTTTGGTCTATAGTATACTTGATAAGTCAATCATTGATGAATCAACTTTATAGGAGAAAGATTTATGGTAGCAATCCAAGATTTACTGTATCAACTACGGTTGGCAGATCAGTCTATGACACAACTATTCGAACGACAATTGGGAATTAGTCTGACTCGTTATCAAATCTTATGTTTCTTAATCGATCAGTCTCCGTGTAATCAAATAGCGGTTCAGGAGAAATTGAAGATTGATCAGGCTGCCTTGACACGGCACTTTAAAATTTTGGAAAAGGAAGGTTTGGTTAATCGACGTCGGAATCCTGAAAACCAGAGGGAGGTTTTGGTGGAAGTCACAGACTTTGCGAGAGAACAACTAGTAACCAACTCTCCCCAACACCATATAAACGTAAAGAGTCAGATGGAGAGTGTACTTACCAAAGGAGAGCGAGAAGAGTTCAGTCGCTTGTTAGAAAAGTTGATATCTGGCTTAGAAGAGATAGAAATTTAAGGAGAAGAATATGTCTATTTTTACAATTGTTTTAGCAACTATCGTTGCTTTGGAGCATTTTTACATTTTTTATTTGGAAAGTGTGGTTACGCAATCAGATACTACTAGTCGAGTGTTTAATGTGGATAAGGAAGAACTGGCTCGTCCTTCAGTGAGTTCACTCTTTAAAAATCAAGGAATTTATAATGCTTTGATAGGTGTGTTTCTCTTGTACGGGATTTATTTTTCGCAAAGCTTGGAAATTGTGACCATCTTTGTTTTATTTGTGCTTGGTGCAGCGACCTACGGTTCTCTGACAGCAGACAAGAAGATTCTTCTGAAGCAAGGTGGGCCTGCTATTTTGACTCTGCTGAGTATGTTGCTTTTGAAATAAGAAAACCAGCGTCCTGAATGACGCTGGTTTTTATATGCTCTTATCCATTTCGACGTTTACGGGCTAGTAGGGCTCTGTAAAAGAAGATGTGATTGTTTTGGATATAGGGAAGGAGTGAAAAGCTAGCAATTCCAAAAGTGATCCAATTGAGGAAGTACCAAGGGAGTAGTTGTAGGTCGAGGACAAAGCGTTGAAATTTGTAACCTTTCATCAAGAAACGGCTGGTTTTCAGGATTTGACTTGGTTTAGCCTGTCCTAAATCTAGGGTGTCGCAGAGGAGGAATTCTACCTGCGAGTAGGCATAATGTTGCGGGATATAGAGGGCGTTTCCTACAATCATCAAGATGAGACTCGCGAAAAAGTAGAGCCCAAAGGTCAGAAGGAACTGCTCCGTTTCAATGGATGAGAGGTCTAGTTTTGGAAATTCAGGATGTAGGGCAACAAATCTCCTAGCCAATAGGTTGCTATAAAAGAGAAAATAAACGCCTACTAAGTTTGGAATGCTCCATAAAAAGAGGTAGAAACGTTTGAGGAGCAGAGTTAGGAAGGTTTGCGAGAAGCGCTCTTCAGCAAAGAGGACCAGGCTTGATTTTACTGAAAGTTCCGTATCAGGATCCTTGAGGAGTCTGAGTGTCGCAAAGGCAGCACCTGCTAGAAAAATCATGCTCATAAAAGAAACCACTAACGGGAAGAGATAGGCTTGGAGCACTTGCGCCAGCATGCTGAAAAAGGATTGCTCTAAAACACTTTCTTGGAGACGAGCCAAGGGGTTGAGAAAGCCTGATAAGATAACCAGTATGCTAGGTAAGAGATAGACGAGAAAGAGGCGGGGATTTTCAGATTGAAATTGCCTAGCCTGTAGACGAATGGTTTTTAAATCAATTTTTGGGTATTTCATTCTCTCATTATACCATAGTTCGTGACAGTTCCTGGTTTTTTTGATAAAATCATACAGTATGCCTTTGGGCACAAAGTATGAACTGGGACTGTCTTTCCCAGCTTCGGAGGTAGAAAATGTCAGATTCGCCAATCAAATACCGTTTGATTAAGAAAGAAAAACACACAGGAGCTCGTCTGGGAGAAATCATCACTCCTCACGGCACCTTCCCGATACCTATGTTTATGCCGGTTGGGACCCAAGCTACTGTAAAAACCCAGTCGCCAGAGGAGTTGAAGGAGATGGGATCAGGGATTATCCTCTCTAATACTTATCATCTCTGGCTTCGCCCAGGGGACGAACTCATCGCACGCGCAGGTGGTCTCCACAAATTCATGAATTGGGACCAACCAATCTTGACGGATAGTGGTGGTTTCCAGGTTTATTCCCTAGCAGATAGCCGAAATATCACCGAAGAAGGAGTAACCTTTAAAAACCATCTCAATGGATCCAAGATGTTCCTATCGCCAGAAAAGGCCATCTCTATTCAGAACAATCTAGGCTCAGACATCATGATGTCCTTTGATGAATGTCCTCAGTTTTACCAACCCTATGATTACGTTAAGAAATCAATCGAACGTACCAGTCGTTGGGCTGAGCGTGGTTTGAAGGCTCACCGTCGCCCACAGGATCAAGGTTTGTTTGGAATTGTGCAGGGGGCAGGATTTGAAGACCTTCGCCGTCAGTCAGCTCATGACCTTGTCAGCATGGACTTCCTTGGCTACTCTATCGGTGGTTTAGCAGTGGGAGAAACCCACGAAGAGATGAATGCAGTCTTGGACTTCACAACCCAACTTCTTCCTGAAAACAAACCTCGCTATTTGATGGGTGTGGGAGCGCCAGATAGCTTGATTGATGGGGTTATTCGTGGTGTGGATATGTTTGACTGTGTCTTGCCGACTCGTATCGCTCGTAATGGGACTTGTATGACCAGCCAAGGTCGTTTGGTTGTCAAGAATGCCCAATTCGCTGAAGATTTTATGCCACTGGATCCTGAGTGTGATTGCTACACATGTAAGAACTACACACGTGCCTACCTTCGTCACCTGCTTAAGGCCGACGAAACCTTCGGTATCCGCTTGACTAGCTACCACAATCTCTACTTTTTACTCAACCTGATGAAGCAGGTTCGCCAAGCCATCATGGATGATAATCTCTTGGAATTCCGTGAGTATTTTGTGGAAAAATATGGTTACAACAAGTCAGGACGCAATTTCTAAAGTGTAAAAATAGAATACTGAAATCCTAAGTTTTCTCTTAGGATTTTTCTTCTTTTTTTGATAAAATAAGGTGTATTATGGAATGAAAATTAGATGTTTTTACGATCTAATTGAGTGGGGAATAAACTCGTATGCGTATTAAATGGTTTTCTTTGATTAGGATTACAGGTTTACTTTTGGTGCTCTTGTACCACTTCTTTCAAACGATCTTTCCTGGAGGCTTCTTTGGGGTAGATGTCTTTTTCACTTTTTCAGGATTTTTAATCACTTCTCTCCTTTTAGAAGAATTTGGGAAGGCACGCCAGATTGATTTACTGGGTTTTTTTAAGAGACGGTTTTACCGCATCGTACCACCTGTGGTTCTGATGGTTTTGGTAACCATGCCCTTTACCCTCTTAGTTCGCCAAGACTATGTTGCTGGAATTGGCGGTCAGATTGCGGGAGTTTTTGGTTTTATGACCAACTTCTATGAGATGTTAACAGGGGGAAGTTACGAATCCCAGTTCATTCCGCATCTCTTTGTTCACAACTGGAGTCTAGCTGTTGAGGTTCACTACTATATTCTTTGGGGCTTAGCGGTTTGGTTCTTATCGAAACGTTCAAAATCTAGTAGTCAATTGAGAGGGATGGTATTTCTCCTTTCTGCGGGAGCTTTCATCATTAGCTTTTTCTCCATGTTTATTGGTAGTCTAATGGCTGGTTCTCATTCGTCTGTCTACTTTTCAAGTTTAACCCATGTCTATCCCTTCTTTTTAGGAAGTATTTTGGCGACGGTTGTGGGTGTTCGTCAGACGAGCGATTTAGTTAAGCAGTTTGATCGGACGTGGGATCTTCGTCAGAATCTACTGGTGTTTGCTGCAGGTCTCTTGGTGTTAGTACTCTTGACCTTCTTTGTCAAGTTTACCTACCTGTTCGCTTATCTATTTGGTTTCTTACTGGCAAGTTTAGCGGCCGTGACCATGATTTTTGCTGCGCGTGTTTTGCATGAGAAAACGCCTGAGATACGAGAACCTCATATAATCACATTTTTAGCGGATACCAGCTACGCGGTTTATCTTTTCCACTGGCCTTTTTATATTATCTTTTCGCAGCTGATGAGTAATCTGCCTGCTGTTATTCTGACAATCATCTTTTCTTATTTCTTTGCTATCCTATCCTTCTATATTATTGAGCCATTGATTGCTGGTAAGACCAACGCTTTAGTTAGAAAAATCACTAAACTGCGTCATATCAAACCTATTAGTGCTAGTGTTGTGGGCGCCCTTTCCTTACTTACTTTGATTATCATAGCTGCAGCTCCTCAGGTTGGAGCTTTTGAGACAGACTTGATGGTCAATGGTTTCAAGCAAGCTCAGACCAATATAGGACAAACAAAGACTCTGGCTGAACAAGCTGAAGTCAGTCGCCTAGGAATTTCTGAGGGAACGAGTCTGATTGGGGATTCAGTGACTTTACGTGCCAATACAGCCTTAAAAGAGGCGCTTCCTGATGCAAATATCAATGCTCAGGTTAGTCGGACGACCAAGCAAGCCAATGACATCATGCTCAATAATAGCCAGAACAAGGCGCTTTTAAAAACAGTTGTCATTGCAACGGGGGTCAACAATCCTGAAGGCTATAAGAATGATTTGGACAGTATCGTGAACAATCTACCGAAAGGACACCATCTGATACTGGTGACACCTTATGAGGGAGACAAGAGCAAGGACACTTATGCATCAGTGGAGCAGTATGCGGCTTATGCGAGAGAATTAGCTGAAAAGAATCCTTACGTGAGCATCGCTGACTGGAATAAGGTTGCTAAGGAACACCCTGAAATCTGGGCCGGAACTGACCAAGTCCACTTTGGAAATGATAGCAACATGATTGAAGAAGGTGCTAAACTTTACGCAGAGACGATTGCAGCTGCTGTTAAGGCCGCTCAAGAACTACCTGTGAAATCAAAATAAAATCAAAGAGTTGGAGATATCCAGCTCTTTTAAAATATCTCTAGAAAATAGGTCTATACCATTTACAAATGAAAAAGAAAGGTTTATAATGTAATTGACATAATAAATTCTAGAATCAATCTATCAAGGAGGTTATCATTATGCCTAATTATATTAAAGCGGATCAGTTTTTCTACCCACACGGAATTCGTCGTGGCGGTTACTTGGAACTTGTGGATGGCAAGTTTGGAAAACATGTAGAAGAGATTCCTGAAGGAGCTGAGGTGATTGACTATACCGGTTATAGCATTGCACCAGGACTTGTGGATACCCACATTCATGGATTTGGCGGTGTGGATGTCATGGATAATAACATCGAAGGTACCCTTCATACAATGAGTGAAGGACTACTTAGCACGGGTGTTACCAGCTTCTTGCCAACGACGTTGACTTCCTCTTACGAGCAGTTGCTTGCGGTAACTGAAAATATCGGTGCTCGTTACCAGGAAGCAAGTGGAGCCAAGATTCGTGGGATCTATTTTGAAGGCCCATATTTCACAGAGAAATACAAGGGAGCCCAAAACCCTGCCTATATGAAAGACCCTCGTATGGATGAGTTTCGTGCTTGGCAAAAAGCAGCAAATGGCTTGCTCAATAAAATCGCCCTTGCACCAGAACGTGAAGGTGTAGAAAACTTTGTACGAACTATCACTGGAGAAGGCGTAACGGTTGCTCTTGGACACTCCAATGCGACTTTTGAAGAAGCTAAAAAAGCAGTCGATGCTGGAGCAAGTGTTTGGGTGCATGCCTATAATGGGATGCGTGGCTTGACTCACCGTGAGCTCGGTATGGTGGGAGCCATGTATGAATTGCCACATACTTACGCTGAATTGATTTGTGACGGTCACCACGTAGATCCAAAGGCCTGTGACATTTTGCTCAAACAAAAAGGAACTGAAAATATCGCCCTTATCACAGACTGTATGACAGCTGGTGGTTTGGAAGATGGAGACTACATGTTGGGAGAATTCCCAGTAGTAGTTGCCAATGGAACTGCTCGCCTCAAATCGACAGGCAATTTGGCAGGTTCTATCCTCAAACTCAAAGATGGTTTGAAAAATGTAGTCGAATGGGGCATTGCGAATCCGCATGAAGCAGTCATGATGGCCAGCCTCAACCCAGCAAAATCTGTTCACATCGATGATGTCTGTGGTCAAATCCGTGAAGGCTACGACGCTGACTTTATCGTACTAGATAAAGATTTGGAATTGGTAGCAACTTATCTAGATGGTGTGAAACGTTATCAAGCCTAAGAAGATAAAAAATAGGGGTCAATAAAGGACTCCTATTTTTATGATAGGCTGAAAAGGTATTTAAAGAAGTCTTCCTAAAGGGAAAGGCAAGCAAAATCCTTTTCTTGTAATAAAAAATTAGATATAATATACGATACAAAGGAAGTAGTAATAATGTATCGTGTTATAGAAATGTATGGGGACTTTGAACCGTGGTGGTTCATAGAAGGCTGGGAAGAAGATGTCATTATGAGTCAATCTTTTGACAAGTATTATGATGCTCTAAAATATTATAAATCATGCTGGTTTGAGCTGGAAAAGAAGAATCCTCTTTATAAGAGTCGGAGTGATTTGATGACTATTTTTTGGGATCCTGCTGATAAACGCTGGTGTGATGAGTGTGATGAGTATTTGCAGCAGTACCATTCTTTGGCACTTTTACAGGATGAGCAAGTCATCCCTGATGAAAAGCTACGTCCAGGCTACGAAAAACAAACAGGTCAAGAAAAGCATCGTTCTTGCCGCATGAAATGGAGATAAAAAAGTAACTTTTTAAGTTGCTTTTTTTTTATTTTTTTGCGAATAGTTAGATAAGGAGGGCGGTATGGTACAAGAAATTGCACAGAAAATTATTGCTACTGCGAAAGAAAAGAAGGCTCAGGATATCTATTTTATCCCCAAGGAAAAGTCCTACGAGCTTCACATGCGGGTTGGAGACGAACGCTGTCTAGTTGACTCCTATGAGTTTGATGTTTTAGCTGCGGTGATTAGTCATTTTAAGTTTGTGGCGGGTATGAACGTAGGAGAGAAGAGGCGTAGTCAGCTGGGGTCTTGTGACTATCAGCATGGGGAGAAGAAGTCTTCTCTGCGTTTGTCTACCGTAGGAGATTATCGGGGACATGAGAGTTTGGTCATTCGTTTGTTGCACGATGAGGAGCAGGACCTGCATTTCTGGTTTCAGGATATGAACGAACTGGGTGAGCAGTACCGGCAACGGGGACTCTATCTCTTTGCTGGTCCAGTCGGAAGTGGCAAGACGACTCTGATGCACGAATTAGCCAAGTCTCTGTTTATGGGGCAACAGGTCATGTCCATCGAAGATCCTGTCGAAATCAAGCAAGAAGAGATGCTCCAGTTACAGTTGAATGAAACGATTGGGCTGACCTATGAAAATCTGATCAAACTGTCTCTCCGGCATCGTCCGGATCTCCTGATTATCGGTGAAATTCGGGATAGCGAGACGGCGCGTGCAGTGGTCAGAGCCAGTTTGACAGGGGCGACAGTCTTTTCAACCATTCATGCCAAGAGTATCCGAGGAGTTTATGAACGCCTTCTGGAGTTGGGTGTGACGGAGGAGGAACTATCAGTTGTCCTGCAAGGCGTCTGCTACCAGAGATTAATCGGGGGAGGAGGAATCGTTGACTTTGCAAACAAAGACTATCAGGAACACCAGCCAACTAACTGGAATGAGCAGATTGACCAGCTTCTTAAAGATGGACATATCACAAGTCTTCAGGCTGAAACGGAAAAAATTAGCTACAGCTAAGCAGAAGAAAATCATCACCTTGTTTAACAACCTCTTCTCCAGTGGCTTTCATTTGGTGGAAATTATTTCTTTTTTGGGCAGAAGTGCCCTGCTGGAAAAGGACTATGTGGCCCAGATGCACCAAGGCTTGTCTCAGGGGAAATCCTTCTCAGAAATGATGGAAAGTTTGGGGTTTTCAAGTGCCATTGTCACTCAGTTATCCCTAGCTGAAGTTCATGGAAATCTCCACCTGAGTCTGGGAAAGATAGAAGAATATCTGGACAATCTGGCCAAGGTCAAGAAAAAGTTAATTGAAGTGGCGACCTATCCCTTGATTTTGCTGGGATTTCTCCTGCTAATCATGCTGGGATTAAGAAACTATTTGCTCCCCCAACTGGACAGTAGCAATATCGCTACTCAAATCATTGGCAATCTGCCACAAATTTTTCTGGGACTAGTGTTGGTTTGCTCTCTATCTTTACTTTTAGCCCTCACTTTTTACAAAAGAAGTTCCAAGATGCGGGTCTTTTCGATGTTAGCGCGGATTCCCTTTCTGGGAATCTTTGTCCAGACTTATCTGACAGCCTATTACGCGCGTGAATGGGGCAATATGATTTCGCAGGGAATGGATCTGACGCAGATTTTTCAGATTATGCGGGAACAAGGTTCCCAGCTCTTTAAAGAAATCGGTCAAGATCTGGCTCAAGCTCTGCAAAATGGCCGCGAATTTTCTCCAACCATAGCGACCTATCCTTTCTTTAAAAAGGAGTTGAGTCTCATCATAGAGTATGGAGAAGTCAAGTCCAAGCTGGGGAGTGAGTTGGAAATCTATGCTGAAAAAACTTGGGAAGCCTTTTTTACCCGAGTCAACCGCACCATGAACTTAGTACAGCCACTGGTTTTTATCTTTGTGGCCCTGATTATCGTTTTACTTTATGCGGCAATGCTCATGCCCATGTATCAAAATATGGAGGTAAATTTTTAAAATGAAAAAACTTATGACAAATTTAAAAAAAGCCAAGGTTAAAGCTTTCACTTTGGTAGAAATGTTAGTCGTCTTGCTCATCATCAGCGTTCTTCTCTTGCTCTTTGTGCCCAATTTGACCAAGCAAAAGGATGCCGTAGATGATAAAGGAAAAGCTGCTGTTGTCAAGGTTGTGGAAAGTCAGGCAGAACTTTATCGTTTGGATAAAAATGATGATGCCAGCCTCAGCAAATTACAAGCGGACGGTCGTATCACAGCTGAGCAAGCCAAGGCTTATAAAGACTACCATGCAAAACAAAAAACAAATCAAACTGTTGCAGATTAAGGCCTTTACTATGCTGGAAAGTCTCCTTGTTTTGGGACTTGTGAGTATCCTTGCCTTGGGCTTGTCCGGTTCTGTTCAGTCCAGTTTTGCAGCAGTGGAAGAGCAGATTTTCTTTATGGAGTTTGAAGAACTCTATCGGGAAACGCAAAAACGCAGTGTTGCTAGTCAGCAAAAAACCAGTCTGAACTTAGATGGACAGACGATCAGCAATGGCAGTCAAAACTTGACCGTTCCTAAAGGAATTCAGGCGCCATCAGGACAGACGATTCACTTTGACCGAGTTGGGGGCAATTCGTCCCTGGCTAAGGTGGAATTTCAGACTAGCAAAGGAGCGATTCGCTATCAATTATATCTAGGAAATGGAAAAATTAAACGCATTAAGGAAACTAAAAATTAAGGCAGTGATCTTACTAGAAGCAGTAGTTGCTCTAGCCGTTTTTGCCAGCATTGCGACCCTTCTTTTGGGACAAATCCAGAAAAATAGGCAAGAAGAAGCAAGAATCTTGCAAAAGGAAGAAGTCTTGAGGGTAGCTAAGATGGCTCTGCAGACAGGTCAAAATCAGGTAAACATAAACGGAGTGGAGATTCAGGTGTTTTCTAGTGAAAAAGGAGTGGAGGTCTATCATGGTTCAGAGAAGTTACTCGACCTTAAAGAGCAGTAAGGTAAGAGCGTTCACTCTTTTAGAATCCCTGATTGCCCTTATTGCCATCAGCGGGGGCTTGCTCCTCTTTCAGGCTATGAGTCAGCTCCTCATTTCAGAAGTTCGTCACCAGAAGCAAAGCGAGCAAAAGGAGTGGCTCTTGTTTGTGGATCAACTGGAGACAGAGCTAGAGCGTTCGCAGTTTGAAAAAGTGGAAGGCAATCGCCTCTATGTGAAGCAAGATGGGAAGGACATTGCTATGGGGAAGTCCAAATCAGATGATTTTCGGAAAACTGATGCCAGTGGCCGAGGTTATCAACCTATGGTTTATGGACTCAAATCAGCACAAATCACAGAGGAAAATCAACTGGTTCGCTTTCGCTTCCAATTTCAAAAAGGCTTAGAAAGGGAATTCATCTATCGTGTGGAAAAAGCAAAAAGTTAAGGCAGGTGTTCTTTTATATGCAGTTACTATGGCAGCCATTTTTAGCCTTTTGCTGCAGTTTTATTTGAATCGGCAAGTCGCCCACCACAAAGACTTTACCCTAAACAAAGAAAAGTTGGTCGCTTTTGCCATGGCCAAACGAAGCAAAGATAAGGCTGAGCAGGAAAGTGGAGAACGTGTCTTTAACCTAGGAAAAGTTACTTATCAAAATACGAAAACAGGTTTTGCAACAAGTGTTCGTATGAATAAGAGCAACTATGAATTTCTCTTTCCTTTAATGAAACCCAAGGAAAAGAAAATGGATAAAAAGGAACAGGTAGCGACTGATTCAAGCCCAGAATCTAATCAATAAAAAACAGAAGATAAGAAAGGCAATTCCTAGGCAATTCAACTTCTTTGTGTTACACTAAAAGCATGAAACACGATTTTAATCACAAAGCAGAAACCTTTGATTCGCCCAAAAATATTTTTCTTGCAAACTTGGTTTGTCAAGCAATTGAAAAACAGATTGCTCTTCTATCAGACAAGGAAATACTGGACTTTGGTGGTGGGACGGGTCTGTTAGCCTTGCCTCTAGCTAAGCAGGCCAAGTCTGTTACCCTTGTAGACATCTCTGAGAAAATGCTGGAGCAATCCCGTTTGAAAGCTGAGCAACAAGACATCAAGAATATCCAGTTTTTGGAGCAGGATTTACTGGTGAATCCTTTGGAGCAACAATTTGACCTGATTGTTGTCAGTCGAGTTCTTCATCATATGCCTGATCTAGATGCAACTCTTGCCATGTTTCACCATCACCTTAGGGAGAAGGGACAAGTCCTCATCGCTGATTTTGTCAAGACAGATACCAACTACCACGGCTTTGAATTGGCAGAACTGGAAAATAAGCTCGCCCAGTTTTGTTTTTCGAGCATTGACAGTCAGATTCTTTATGGTGCTGAAGGTCTTTTCCTAGGAAATTACGCAGAGCTCTTTTTAACTGTAGCCCAAAAATCACTCGCTCACTAAAGCAGTGATTTTTTCTCTTCAGATGGAAAAAATAGGGGAATTTTGATAAGATAGGAATATGGATTTTGAAAAAATAGAACAAGCTTATACGTATTTACTAGAGAATGTCCAAATCATCCAAAGTGATTTGGCGACCAACTTTTATGACGCCTTGGTAGAGCAAAACAGCATTTATCTGGATGGCGAGACCGAGCTAGAGCAGGTCAAGGAGAATAATCAAGCCCTTAAACGCCTAGCACTTCGCAAGGAAGAGTGGCTCAAGACCTACCAGTTTCTCTTGATGAAGGCAGGACAAACGGAGCCTTTACAGGCCAATCACCAGTTTACACCGGATGCCATTGCCCTCCTCTTGGTACTTGTTGTGGAAGAGTTGTTTGAACAAGAGGAAATTAGCATCCTCGAAATAGGTTCTGGTATGGGGATTTTGGGGGCCACTTTCTTGACTTCTCTCTCTAAAAAAGTAGATTACTTGGGAATCGAAGTGGATGACTTGCTGATTGATTTGGCAGCTAGTATGGCAGATGTGATTGGTTTACAGGCTGGTTTTGTCCAAGGAGATGCCGTTCGTCCACAAATGCTTAAAGAAAGCGACGTGGTCATCAGCGATTTACCTGTCGGCTATTACTCAGACGACACTATCGCTTCACGGTATCATGTGGCTTCTAGCCAAGAACATACCTATGCCCATCATTTGCTGATGGAACAAGGCCTTAAGTACCTTAAGTCAGATGGCTATGCTATTTTTTTAGCTCCGAGTGATTTATTGACCAGTCCTCAAAGTGACTTATTAAAAGGGTGGCTCAAAGATGAAGTGAGTTTGACTGCTATTATTGCTCTGCCAGAAGATATTTTCTCAACTGCAAGCCAAGCTAAAAGTATTTTTGTCTTACAGAAGAAAAGAGACAAGGAAATAGAACCCCTTGTTTACCCTCTTACTAGCTTGCAAGATCCGTCAGTTTTGTTGCCCTTTAAAGAAAATTTTCAAAATTGGAGCAAAGGTACTGAAATATAAAAGAGATTTTGTTATAATAGATGAAAACGCTTAAAAAGAGGTATCATCTTATGACAAAAACAATTGCAATCAATGCAGGAAGCTCAAGCTTGAAATGGCAACTTTATCAAATGCCTGAAGAGAAAGTTTTGGCTAAAGGCTTGATTGAACGTATTGGATTGAAAGATTCAATTTCAACAGTAAAATTTGACGGTCGTTCGGAGCAACAAATTCTTGATATTGAAGACCATACACAAGCCGTTAAAATTTTATTGGATGACTTGATTCGTTTTGACATCATCAAAGGGTACGACGAGATTACAGGTGTCGGACACCGCGTCGTTGCAGGTGGTGAATATTTCAAGGAATCAACAGTTGTTGAGGGAGATGTGATAGAAAAAGTTGAGGAGTTGGGACTCTTGGCTCCTCTTCACAATCCAGCCAACGCAGCTGGAATTCGTGCATTTAAGGAATTACTTCCAGATATTACCAGTGTTGTTGTATTTGATACTTCATTCCACACAACCATGCCAGAGAAGGCTTATCGCTATCCTCTACCAACTAAATACTACACAGACAACAAGGTTCGTAAATACGGTGCTCATGGTACAAGCCACCAGTTTGTCGCAGGAGAAGCAGCGAAACTTTTGGGCCGTCCTCTAGAAGATTTGAAATTGATTACCTGCCATATTGGTAATGGGGCTTCTATCACAGCTGTTAAGGGTGGGAAGTCTGTGGATACTTCTATGGGATTCACACCACTTGGAGGTGTGATGATGGGAACTCGTACAGGAGATATTGACCCTGCTATCATCCCTTATCTCATGCAATATACAGAGGATTTCAATACCCCAGAAGATATTAGCCGCATTCTCAATCGTGAATCAGGGCTCATGGGAGTTTCTGGTCAGTCAAGCGATATGCGTGATGTGATTGCTGCTATGGAAGCAGGAGATCATGATGCGACTTTAGCTTATGAAATGTATGTTGATCGTATCCAAAAACACATCGGTCAATACCTTGCTGTCTTGAACGGAGCAGATGCAATCATCTTCACAGCAGGTATCGGTGAAAATGCAGCAAATTTCCGTGAGGATGTGATTTCAGGGATCTCTTGGTTTGGTTGTGATGTGGATCCAGAAAAGAACGTCTTTGGCGTAACGGGAGACATCTCAACGGACGCAGCGAAAATCCGTGTCTTAGTTATTCCAACAGATGAAGAATTGGTGATTGCACGCGATGTTGAGCGCTTGAAAAATAAGTAAAACTAGAAAAAATATTCAGTACAAGGAGTTGGGAAAGAGATTTTTCCAGCTTCTTTTTCTGATGAAATTGTCTAAAACCTTGCTGTTATTGGCTTTTTGGAAAAATATGGTATAATAGTAGTAATTTAATAGATGGAGTTGAGTTTTGAAGAAAAACTTTCGTGTAAAAAGAGAGAAAGATTTTAAGGCGATTTTCAAGGACGGAACAAGTTTTGCCAACCGAAAATTTGTTGTCTACCAATTGGAAAACCAGCAAAACCATTTTCGAGTAGGACTGTCCGTCAGCAAAAAGCTGGGGAATGCAGTTACCAGAAATCAAATCAAGAGACGAATCCGACACATTCTACAAAGTGTAAAAGGGAGTTTAGTAGAGCATGTCGATTTTGTCGTGATTGCCCGAAAAGGGGTGGAGACCTTGGATTATGCAGAGATGGAGAAAAATCTACTCCACGTATTAAAGTTATCAAAGATTTACCAGGAAGGAAATGGGAGTGAAAAAGAAACTACAGTTGACTAGTTTGTTGAGCTTGTCCTTGTTTATCATGACAGCCTGTGCAACAAATGGTACAGCTAGCGATATAACAGCAGATTCGACAGACTTTTGGAGTAAATTCGTCTATTTTTTTGCTGAAATTATCCGCTTTTTGTCCTTTGACATTAGTATCGGAGTGGGGATTATCCTCTTTACGATCTTGATCCGGACGATTCTATTACCAGTCTTTCAGACACAGATGGTTGCCTCTAGAAAAATGCAAGAGGCTCAGCCACGCATCAAGGCTTTGCGAGAGCAATACCCGGGTCGTGATATGGAAAGTAGAACCAAGCTAGACCAGGAGATGCGTAAGGTTTATAAAGAGTTAGGAATCAAACATTCCTCCTCTCTCTGGCCGATTTTAATACAAATGCCGATTCTCTTGGCGCTCTTTCAAGCCTTGAGTCGAGTAGACTTTTTGAAAACAGGTCACTTTTTATGGATTAATTTGGGAGGAGTAGATACAAGTTTTGTCCTTCCGATTTTGGCGGCAGTCTTTACCTTCTTGAGTAGCTGGTTATCGAATAAAGCTTTATCTGAAAAAAGTGGTGCTACGACAGGGATGATGTATGGTATGCCTGTATTGATCTTTGTTTTTGCCATCTCCGCCCCAAGTGGTGTAGCCTTGTACTGGGCTGTATCCAATGCTTACCAAGTTCTGCAAACCTATTTCTTGAACAATCCTTTCAAGATTATTGCTGAAAGAGAAGCGGTGGCGCAAGCAGAAAAAGATTTAGAAGGCAAGAAGAGAAGAGCTTTGAAAAAAGCACAGAAAAAGAAAAAATAAGGAGGAATCTGGTAATGGTATTATTTACAGGTTCAACGGTTGAAGAAGCAATCCAAAAAGGATTGAAAGAATTAGACATTCCAAGAATGAAGGCCCACATCAAGGTCGTTTCGAAAGAGAAAAAAGGGTTCTTAGGCTTGTTTGGTAAGAAGCCGGCTCAAGTTGATATCAAAGCGATTAGTGAAACGACAGTGATCAAAGCCAATCAGCAGGCCATTAAAGGGGTTCCAAAAGAAGTCAATGAAAAAAATGAACCCGTGAAAACAGTAAGTGAAGCAACTGTTGATTTGGGGCATGTAGTTGAAGCGATTAAGAAGATTGAAGAAGAAGGTCAAGGTGTTTCTGAAGAGGTCAAGGCTGAAATCCTGAAAAATGAAAAACATGCCAGCACGATTTTGGAAGAAACAGGTCATATTTCAATTTTAAATGATTTGGAACCAGAGGATACTGCCGAGGAAGTGGAATCTGCTCCAGAAAAAGAAACTGAAACGCAGGAAGCAACAAGCCAATCTTTGGAAGATTTAGGCTTGAAAGTAGAACCAAGTTATGACATCGAACAAGTGGCAACTGAAGTAGCTAACTACGTTCAAACCATTGTAGATGATATGGATGTTGAAGGGACGATTTCAAGTGACTACAATCGCCGCACCATCAATCTTCAAATTGACACCAATGAACCAGGCCGTATTATCGGCTATCACGGAAAAGTCTTGAAAGCTCTTCAACTATTGGCGCAAAATTACCTTTATAATCGCTATTCAAGAACTTTCTACATTACGATTAACGTCAATGATTATGTTGAACACCGTGCAGAAGTCTTGCAAACCTACGCTCAAAAATTAGCGAATCGCGTTTTGGAGGAAGGTCGTAGCCAGCAAACAGATCCAATGTCGAATAGCGAACGCAAGATTATCCATCGCATTATTTCACGCATGGATGGAGTGACCAGTTATTCTGAGGGTGATGAGCCAAATCGCTATGTTGTCGTAGATACAGAATAAACAAAATCAGGCTTGACCTGATTTTTTGCTAGAAAAAAGGAGAAAAGACCGATGATGGAAACCATCAGAAACTATCTATCTTACGCGGGGATCCAGTATCGTAATCCAGATAAGTCTGGAGATGAGCGAGAGAAGATGCTGGAATTGCGCCACAAAGGCCAGGAGGCTCGTAAGGCTTTTACAAATCTGGCCAAGGACTTCCAAGCAAGTCATCCAGAATGGCAACTTCAACAGACTAGTCAGTGGATGAATCAAGCGCAGCGCTTGCGACCGCATTTCTGGGCCTATCTACAGAGAGAGGGGCAGGTAACAGAACCCATGTTGGCGCTGCGTTTGTATGGGAAACCCTCAGATTTTGGGATTTCCTTAGAAGTCAGCTTCATCGAGCGCAAGAAGGATGAGCAAACTTTAGGCAAGCAGGCTAAAGTTTTAGAAATTTCAACCATTGAAGGAATTTATTACCTAGCATACACCGATGGTCAAAGTCAAAAGGTAGAAGCTAATGAAGAAAACCGCCTTCTCTTACGCGAGAAGGTGCGCAATCAGGAAATCCGTAAAGTTTTGGTCAAGTCGGATGTTTCTTTTATTGAAAATCAAACATTAGCAGAGATTTTAGAAAAATTAGAAGAAACTTATACTCGCCTACTTCCTTACTATGAGGTGACGAGGAAGTAAAATTTCTCAAAAATATCATAAATCGTTCAGTCCAAGAGTGAACAGTCCGCTGTGTAATTCTTGGTCTTTTTGTTTGTGTTTTCAAAATATATAATAAAGTTACAAAAACAATTCAAATAAAGGAGAACAGTTATGGAAGTCATTTCAAGTGTTCTAAATTGGTTTTCTAGCAATATTTTGCAGAATCCCGCATTTTTCGTGGGTCTCTTGGTACTAATTGGGTATGCGCTTTTGAAAAAGCCAGCTCATGAAGTCTTTTCAGGATTTGTAAAAGCGACAGTTGGTTATATGTTGCTGAACGTTGGTGCGGGAGGCTTGGTTACCACTTTCCGTCCGATCTTGGCAGCGCTCAACTTTAAATTTCAAATTGGTGCGGCAGTTATCGACCCTTACTTTGGACTAGCAGCCGCAAATAACAAAATTGCAGCTGAGTTTCCTGATTTTGTCGGAACTGCAACAACAGCCCTTTTGATCGGTTTCGGGGTCAATATTCTGCTAGTGGCTTTCCGTAAACTCACCAAAGTGAGAACTCTCTTTATCACAGGGCATATCATGGTGCAACAAGCAGCAACTGTTTCTCTTATGGTTCTCTTCTTGGTTCCACAATTGCGCAATGCTTACGGTACAGCGGCTATCGGAATTATCTGTGGACTTTACTGGGCAATTAGCTCAAACATGACTGTTGAAGCAACTCAACGTTTGACTGGTGGGGGTGGCTTTGCGATTGGTCACCAACAACAATTTGCTATTTGGTTTGTAGATAAAATCGCAGGACGTTTTGGTAAGAAGGAAGAAAGTCTAGACAATATTAAATTGCCTAAATTCCTCTCTATCTTTCATGATACAGTAGTTGCCTCTGCGACCTTGATGCTGGTCTTCTTTGGTGCTATTCTCTTGATCTTGGGACCAGAAATCATGTCAAATAAAGAAGTAATCACTTCAGGAACCTTGTTCAATCCTGCTAAGCAAGACTTCTTCATGTATATTATCCAAACAGCCTTCACCTTCTCAGTTTACTTGTTTATCTTGATGCAAGGTGTCCGCATGTTCGTATCTGAGTTGACAAATGCCTTCCAAGGTATCTCAAGTAAGCTTTTGCCAGGTTCATTCCCAGCGGTGGACGTTGCAGCTTCTTATGGATTTGGCTCTCCAAACGCTGTTTTGTCAGGTTTTGCCTTTGGTTTGATTGGTCAATTGATTACAATCGTTCTACTCATCGTCTTCAAAAATCCTATCCTTATCATCACAGGATTTGTACCGGTATTCTTTGATAATGCAGCTATCGCCGTTTACGCTGATAAACGTGGTGGTTGGAAAGCGGCAGTTATCTTGTCCTTTATCTCAGGTGTACTTCAAGTTGCCCTTGGTGCTCTTTGCGTAGCCCTTCTCGACTTGGCGGCTTATGGTGGTTACCATGGAAATATCGACTTTGAATTCCCATGGCTTGGATTTGGCTACATCTTCAAATACCTTGGTATTATTGGTTATGTGCTTGTTTGCCTCTTCTTGCTTGTCATTCCTCAAATTCAATTTGCCAAAGCTAAAGATAAAGAAAAATACTATAACGGCGAAGTACAAGAAGAAGCTTAGAATTTAGAAAAGGAGAAATAAAATGGTTAAAGTATTAGCAGCATGTGGAAATGGTATGGGTTCATCAATGGTTATCAAGATGAAGGTGGAAAATGCGCTCCGCAAGCTAAACCAAACAGACTTTACAGTAAACTCATGCAGTGTCGGCGAAGCTAAAAGTTTGGCAGCTGGCTATGATATCGTTATCGCCTCTCTTCACCTGATCCAAGAATTGGAAGGGAGAACAAATGGGAAGTTAATTGGGCTTGACAACTTGATGGATGATAAAGAAATCACTGAAAAACTCAGTCAGGCACTATAGAAGGTTGGAGGGGGCTGGACAGAAACTGTGAAGACTGGGTTCTGTCCTAGTCCCTCTTTACATAAAGGAGGCAACTATGAATTTAAAACAGGCTTTGATTGAAAATAATTCAATTCGATTGGGACTTGAGGCGGCTGATTGGAAAGAAGCAGTTAAGTTAGCGGTGGAACCCTTGATTGAAAGTGGCGCAATTTTACCAGAGTACTATGATGCGATTATTGAGTCAACAGAAGAATATGGTCCCTACTATATTTTAATGCCAGGGATGGCTATGCCCCATGCTAGGCCAGAGGCAGGTGTTCAGCGGGATGCTTTTTCACTGATTACCTTGCAAAAATCAGTTGTTTTTTCAGATGGAAAAGAAGTATCCGTCTTACTAGCTTTGGCTGCGACAAGCTCAAAGATTCATACAAGTGTAGCGATTCCACAAATTATTGCCTTGTTTGAGTTGGAAGATTCCATTGCCCGCTTACAAGGATGCCAGAGCAAAGAAGAAGTTTTGGATATGATTGAAGAATCAAAAAATAGTCCATACCTCGAAGGCTTGGACTTGGAAAGCTAAAAAGGAGTAGGAAGATGACAAAAAGAATACCAAATTTACAAGTTGCACTAGACCATTCAGATTTGCAAGGCGCCATTAAGGCTGCTGTAGCTGTTGGTCATGAAGTGGATATCATCGAAGCTGGTACTGTTTGCCTACTTCAAGTAGGGAGCGAATTAGTAGAAGTCTTGCGTAGCCTTTTCCCAGATAAGATCATCGTTGCAGACACCAAGTGTGCGGATGCTGGTGGAACGGTTGCCAAGAATAATGCTGTACGTGGAGCGGACTGGATGACTTGTATCTGCTGTGCAACCATTCCGACTATGGAAGCTGCTCTTAAAGCCATCACAGCTGAACGTGGAGATAGAGGTGAAATCCAAATCGAACTTTATGGAGACTGGACTTTTGAACAGGCTCAACTCTGGCTTGATGCGGGAATTTCCCAAGCAATCTATCACCAATCTCGTGATGCCCTGCTTGCTGGGGAAACTTGGGGCGAAAAAGATCTAAACAAGGTCAAAAAATTGATTGATATGGGCTTCCGTGTGTCTGTTACGGGAGGACTGGATGTGGATACACTCAAACTCTTTGAAGGAGTGGATGTCTTTACCTTTATCGCAGGTCGCGGAATTACCGAGGCAGCAGATCCAGCAGGCGCAGCACGTGCCTTTAAGGACGAAATCAAACGAATTTGGGGGTAAGCTATGGCACGTCCAATTGGAATCTATGAAAAAGCTACACCCAAGCATTTTACTTGGTTGGAACGCTTGAATTTTGCAAAAGAATTGAGCTTCGACTTTGTTGAAATGTCGATTGACGAGCGTGATGAACGTTTGGCTCGTCTTGATTGGAGCAAGGAAGAACGATTGGAAATCGTGAAAGCCATCTATGAAACAGGAATCCGAATTCCGTCCATCTGTTTTTCAGGTCATCGTCGCTATCCAATGGGTTCAAACGATCCAGTTCTAGAAGAAAAATCGCTGGAACTGATGAAAAAATGTATCGAACTAGCTCAGGATTTGGGAGTGCGTACGATTCAGTTAGCTGGTTATGACGTTTATTATGAGGAAAAGTCCCCTCAAACACGTGAACGTTTCATCAAAAACCTCAGACAAGCTTGTGTCTGGGCGGAGGAAGCTCAGGTCATCTTAGCTATTGAAATTATGGATGATCCTTTTATTAATAGCATTGAAAAGTACTTGGCTGTTGAAAAAGAGATTGATTCACCTTATCTTTTTGTTTATCCAGATATTGGTAATGTCTCAGCTTGGCATAATGACGTTTACAGTGAATTTTATATCGGGCACCATGCCCTTGCAGCCCTCCACCTCAAGGATACCTATCCCGTGACCGAAACTTCAAAAGGACAATTCCGAGATGTTCCTTTTGGAACTGGCTGCGTCAACTGGGAAGCAGCTTTTGATATTTTGAAAAAGACCAACTATAATGGTCCTTTCCTAATCGAGATGTGGTCTGAAAACTGTGAAACAGTAGAAGAAACCAAAGTGGCTATCAAAGAAGCACAAGATTTCCTCTACCCATTAATAAAGAAAGCGGGTTTGATGTAAGATGAATCAAGTAATCAATGATATGAGAAAGCGTGTCTGCGAAGCTAATCAATCTCTTCCTAAACACGGCTTGGTTAAATTCACATGGGGCAATGTCTCAGAAGTGAATCGTGAGCTAGGCGTGATTGTTATCAAGCCATCGGGAGTAGATTATGATAAATTGACTCCTGAAAACATGGTGGTGACAGATTTGGATGGGAAGGTACTTGAAGGTGATTTGAGACCATCTTCCGACCTACCAACTCACGTGGAATTATATAAAGCTTGGCCTACCATTGGTAGTGTGGTTCATACTCACTCGACAGAAGCAGTGGGTTGGGCACAGGCGGGACGTGATATTCCATTTTATGGGACCACACATGCCGACTATTTTTATGGACCAATTCCTTGTGCTCGTAGCTTAACTCAGGATGAAGTTGAAGTAGCGTATGAAAAGGATACAGGTTTGGTCATTCTGGAAGAATTTGAACGTCGCGGTCTCAATCCGGTTGAAGTACCAGGGATTGTCGTTCGCAACCACGGTCCATTCACATGGGGCAAGAACCCTGAAAATGCAGTTTACCATTCAGTGGTTCTCGAAGAAGTTGCCAAGATGAACCGTTTCACAGAGCAAATCAATCCAAGAGTTGAACCTGCTCCACAGTACATATTGGAAAAACATTACCAAAGAAAGCATGGACCAAATGCCTACTATGGTCAAAAATAAAAAACGGGCAATTGAAAAGAGGCTTGGAGGTATCTAGGCCTCGCTTTTGCAATGAATCTGAAAAGCAAACGAGCCCAATGATAAATATTATCATTGAAACATTTTTATTAAAGTGCTATGATAGGGAGACTGTTTGATTGATTGGTCCCGAATAATAGGAGGATAAGATGGTATTAGATAAAACGAGTTGTGAGCTATTGCTGTACCTCATGGATCAAGAATCTCCCAAAACGATTATGACCATTTCCAAAGATTTGGGTCAATCAAGGAGAAAGGTCTATTATCACGTTGATAAAATTAATGATGCATTGGGCAATCCTGAACACCACCTTGTTAGCCTTCCTCGTATTGGTATCTACTTAACGGAGGAGCAGAGACTTGCTTGTCAGCAACTTTTATCCGAAGTTGACTCCTACGATTATGTGATGAGCGGGGAAGAACGCATGCAGATGATGTTATTTTGGATTGGAATTTCCAAAGAACGCATCACTGTCGAAAAACTGATGGAATTAACAGAAGTTTCGCGGAACACCGTTTTGAATGATCTCAATACCATCCGTTACCAGTTAAGCCTAGAACAGTATCAGGTAACCCTGCAAGTAAGTAAATCACAAGGTTATTATCTTAGCGCCCACCCCTTAAATAAAATTCAGCATCTTCAATCGCTCTTATACCATATCTTTATGGAAGGAAATGGAGCATTTGTTACCATTCTTGAAGATAAGATAAAGGATAGATTCCAAGGAGAGTTGCTTTTGTCTAGACAAATGCATCAATTTCTCAAGGAGCAAGTCCCTCTGGTTGAACAGGATTTAGGGAAAAAAATAAATCATCATGAAGTGACCTTTATGTTGCGAGTGCTTCCTTATCTGCTTTTAAGTTGTGATAATATCACGCGTCATCAAGAAAAGCATCAGGATATTGATCAAGATTTTTCCTTGATTCGTAAGAGAATAGAGTACAGAGTATCTGAAAGGCTGAGCGAGCGTCTTTTTGAGACATTTGAAATTTCTTTATCGGAACTCGAAATTTCTCTGTTGGCCATTCTCCTTTTATCCTATAGAAAGGATAGAGACGTCCATGCGGAAAGCGAAGACTTTCACCAGCTGAAAGTAACTTTAGAGGAATTTATTTGGTATTTTGAATCACAAACCAAGATGGAAATTGAAAACAAGGAAGACTTGTTACGTAACCTGCTGATTCACTGTAAGGCTTTGTTGTTTAGAAAGACCTATGGCATCTTTTCTAAAAATCCTCTTACTAAGCAAATCCGTTCCAAGTACAGCGAGCTCTTTATCATCACCAAAAAATGTGCCGAGATTTTGGAGGAAGCCTGGCTTGTACGCTTGACGGACGATGAGATTGCTTATCTGACGATTCACGTTGGTGGATTTTTGAAATACACTCCATCCTCGCAGAATGCCACCAAAAAAATTTATCTAGTTTGTGACGAAGGAGTAGGGGTTTCTAAACTGTTGCTCAAACAATGTCGTTTCTATCTTCCCAACGAACAAATCGGGGCAGTTTTCACAACAGAACAGTTTAAAAGTGTTGAGGATATTACCTTGGTGGATTTGGTGATTACAACAAATGATGAACTAGAGAGTCGCTTCCCTGTCTTAAAGGTCAATCCCATCTTGGAGGCAGAGGATATCTTGCGTATAGTTGATTATCTGAAAAACAAGGTTTTTCGAAAAGACGGCAGAAGTTTCAGCGAAAATTTATCAACCATTATTTCAACTTATATACCGGATAAGCGTGCCGCAATGAAACTACAGCAGGAGATTCAAAGTCTGATAAATCAAGAATTACTTATCCAGTCCTTTTTTGAAGAGTTATAACATGACAGTCCAATGATGAACACAAACCTGTGTTTTTCTTGGTCTTTTTTAATTTTCGGGCGGGTGTTATACTAAGTATGAAATGAAAACATGAACAAAAAATGGAGGATGTCATAATGCCAAACGTAAAAGAAATTACAAGAGAATCATGGATTCTAGCGACTTTCCCAGAATGGGGAACATGGCTCAACGAAGAAATTGAAGAAGAAGTCGTTCCTGAAGGCAATTTTGCTATGTGGTGGCTAGGCAACTGTGGAACTTGGATTAAGACACCTGGTGGTGCTAACGTTGTGATGGACCTTTGGTCAAATCGCGGAAAATCTACTAAAAAAGTTAAAGATATGGTCCGTGGGCACCAAATGGCTAACATGGCAGGTGTACGTAAATTGCAACCAAACTTGCGTGTTCAACCGATGGTCATTGACCCATTTGCAATCAATGAGTTAGACTACTACTTGGTTTCCCACTTCCATAGCGATCATATTGATCCTTATACAGCCGCAGCTATTTTGAATAATCCAAAATTGGAACATGTTAAATTCATCGGGCCTTACCATTGCGGACTTATCTGGGAAGGCTGGGGAGTGCCAAAAGAACGCATTATTGTAGTTAAACCAGGTGACACCATTGAACTCAAAGACATGAAGATTCATGCTGTGGAATCTTTTGACCGTACTTGCTTGGTAACTTTGCCAGTCAACGGTGCTGATGAAACAGGTGGAGAATTGGCAGGTTTGGCTGTTACTGATGAAGAGATGGCTCAAAAAGCTGTTAACTATATTTTTGAAACACCAGGTGGTACTATTTATCACGGTGCAGACTCTCACTTCTCAAACTACTTTGCGAAACACGGAAAAGACTTTAAGATTGATGTTGCTTTGAACAACTATGGTGAAAACCCAGTTGGTATCCAAGACAAGATGACTTCAATTGACCTTCTTCGTATGGCAGAAAATCTGCGTGCTAAAGTCATTATCCCAGTTCACTATGACATCTGGTCAAACTTTATGGCTTCAACCAATGAAATTTTAGAACTATGGAAGATGAGAAAAGACCGTTTGCAGTACAACTTCCATCCATTTATCTGGGAAGTAGGAGGTAAGTACACTTATCCTCAAGATCAGCACCTGGTAGAATACCATCACCCACGTGGATTTGATGATTGCTTCGAGCAAGATTCAAATATCCAATTCAAAGCTTTGCTATAAAAACTGTTCAAATGATGTAAATTATTATCTGGAGGTTATCCGTATGTTGCACTATACGGATAATTTTCATATAATAGAAAAATAGGATGTGTGAACTACTAATCACCTCAAAGAGAAAGGAAATTCTATGTCAAATCTATCTGTTAATGCAATTCGTTTCCTAGGAATTGACGCCATTAACAAAGCCAACTCAGGTCACCCAGGTGTGGTTATGGGAGCGGCTCCGATGGCTTATAGCCTCTTTACAAAACAACTTCGTATCAATCCAGCCCAACCAAACTGGATTAACCGCGACCGCTTTATTCTTTCAGCAGGACACGGATCTATGCTTCTCTATGCCCTTCTTCACCTTTCTGGTTTTGAAGATGTCAGCATGGATGAAATCAAGAGCTTCCGCCAATGGGGTTCCAAAACACCTGGTCACCCAGAATTTGGACATACAGCAGGGATTGATGCTACTACTGGACCTCTAGGTCAAGGGATTTCGACTGCTACTGGTTTTGCCCAAGCAGAACGTTTCCTTGCAGCCAAATATAATCGTGAAGGCTACAATCTCTTTGATCACTATACTTATGTGATCTGTGGAGATGGAGATTTGATGGAAGGTGTCTCAAGTGAGGCGGCTTCATACGCAGGCTTGCAAAAACTTGACAAGTTGGTGGTTCTTTATGATTCAAATGACATCAACTTGGATGGCGAGACAAAAGATTCCTTCACAGAAAGTGTTCGTGATCGTTACAATGCCTACGGTTGGCATACAGCCTTGGTTGAAGATGGAACAGACTTGGAAGCAATCCATGCTGCTATCGAAGCAGCTAAAGCTTCAGGCAAACCATCTTTGATTGAAGTGAAGACTGTGATTGGATATGGTTCTCCAAACAAACAAGGAACCAATGCTGTACACGGTGCTCCTCTTGGTGCAGACGAAACTGCAGCAACTCGTCAAGCCCTCGGTTGGGACTATGAACCATTTGAAATCCCAGCTGAAGTTTATGCTGATTTCAAAGAAAATGTTGCAGATCGTGGCGCATCAGCTTATCAAGCTTGGACAAAATTAGTTGCTGATTATAAAGAAGTTTATCCAGAACTTGCTGCAGAAGTAGAAGCTATCATTGACGGGCGCGACCCAGTTGAAGTAACTCCAGCAGACTTCCCAGCCTTAGAAAACGGCTTCTCTCAAGCAACTCGTAATTCAAGCCAAGATGCCTTGAATGTTGTAGCAGCTAAGTTGCCAACCTTCTTAGGTGGATCAGCTGACCTCGCTCACTCAAACATGACTTATATCAAGACTGATGGACTTCAAGACGATGCTAATCGCTTGAACCGTAACATTCAGTTTGGTGTTCGTGAATTTGCAATGGGAACGATCTTGAACGGAATGGCTCTTCATGGTGGACTTCGTGTATACGGTGGTACTTTCTTTGTCTTCTCTGACTATGTGAAAGCAGCGGTCCGTTTGTCAGCCTTGCAAGGACTTCCTGTGACTTATGTCTTTACTCACGATTCAATCGCAGTTGGTGAAGATGGTCCAACTCACGAACCAGTTGAACACTTGGCAGGTCTTCGTGCCATGCCAAATCTGAATGTTTTCCGTCCAGCAGATGCGCGTGAAACTCAAGCAGCTTGGTACCTTGCAGTGACAAGCGAAAAAACACCAACTGCTCTTGTCTTGACACGCCAAAACTTGACTGTTGAAGAGGGAACAGACTTTGACAAAGTTGCAAAAGGTGCCTATGTTGTCTATGAAAATGCAGCTGACTTTGATACCATCTTGATTGCAACAGGTTCAGAGGTCAATCTGGCTGTCGAAGCTGCCAAAGAATTGGCTAGTCAAGGCGCAAAAGTCCGCGTAGTCAGCATGCCATCTACAGATGTCTTTGATAAACAAGATGCAGCTTACAAGGAAGAAATCCTTCCAAATGCAGTCCGCCGTCGTGTTGCAGTCGAAATGGGTGCAACTCAAAACTGGTACAAATATGTCGGTCTTGATGGTGCAGTTCTTGGAATTGATACCTTCGGAGCATCTGCCCCAGCACCAAAAGTATTGGCGGAGTACGGATTTACAGTTGAAAATCTAGTCAAAGTTGTTCAAAACTTGAAATAATCGCAGAAATCAGAGTGAAAGCTCTGATTTTTTTATCATCATAAAAGTAAGGCACAACCTTGTAAAAGTAGCTGAAATTTGATATAGTAGTCCTATGTAAAAGACAAAGGAGAAAACAATGAATCCAAATATTACTTTTTTAATCATGCTTGTAGGTATGATGGCCTTGATGTTCTTTATGCAACGTTCTCAAAAGAAACAAGCGCAAAAGCGTATGGAAAGCTTGAACAAGCTTCAAAAAGGCTATGAAGTTATTACAATTGGCGGCCTTTACGGAACAGTGGATGAAGTAGACACTGAGAAGAGAACAATCGTACTTGATGTAGATGGCGTTTATTTGACTTTTGAATTGGCTGCTATCAAGACCGTTTTGCCGCTCAAAGAGGCTGTGACACCAGAAGGAACAGTTGTTGACGAAAGTGGAGCAATCGAAGAATAAAACGGGACCTGTCACTCCCGTTTTTCTATGAAGTAAGAGGAAAAGGGATGAGAAAAATAGTATTTGTGTGCCTAGGAAACATCTGCCATAGCCCCATGGCAGAGTTTGTGATGAAATCCATGACGAGCGATTACCAGATTGAGAGTCGTGCGACTTCGTCTTGGGAACATGGCAATCCGATTCATAAGGGAACGCAAGGGATTTTCCAGCAATATCAGATTCCTTATGACAAAGACAAAACATCACTCCAGGTTCGTAGAGAAGATTTTGAGTCATTTGATTACATTATCGGGATGGATGCTTCAAACGTTTCAGATCTGCGTCAAATGTGTCCTCAGGAATTGCAGCATAAGATCTACCCTTTTGCATCTGAAAGTGTTCCAGATCCTTGGTATACAGGAGATTTTGAGGAAACCTATGCTCGCATCACAAGTGGCTGTAAAAGTTGGCTAGATCGATTAGAAAATGAGAGTGACAATGGAAAAGCTTAAACAAATCTATGAAAAGTATAGAGTTTACCTAACTCGCCCTAGGCTAGAGTTCATTGCAGTAGTCGTAATTGCACTCTGTGCCCTTTCGGTATTTCTACTAAATACACCCAAAAAGGGTGTCCTGACACTTGATGGTGGTGCACTTGTTTATGATGGTACCCTGGTACGAGGGAAAATGAATGGTCAGGGGACCATGACCTTTGAAAATGGGGACCAATATACAGGTGATTTCAATAATGGAGCCTTTAATGGAAAAGGAACGTTCCAATCAAAAGATGGCTGGAAATACGAAGGTGATTTTGTAAATGGCCAGGCTGAAGGTCAAGGAAAGTTGACGACAGAGCAAGAAGTTGTCTATGAAGGAACCTTTAAACAAGGCGTTTTCCAACAAAAACAGTAGTCTCCAGATGAGGAGGCTATTTTTAAAAGCGAGAAAGAAAGCGCTTTCTGTGATTAAATTCGGTAAATAACTATCAACTAGAAAAACTTTGTGAAATAAAAAAATATTTTTCATAATTTCACAATCATCCAGATAAAACTCTATTGCACAGGTGGGTTGAGAAAAAATCACAAATTTAAGAAATTTCTTTGTGAAATGCTTATGAAACTGTTTACAAAGTATAAAAAAAGAGTTATAATGAACTTGTGAAAAAATTAACAAAGGATAACATCCTTAAAGGCTATGGAGGATAATATGGCTGATAAAAAAACAGTAACACCAGAGGAAAAACAACTTGCTGCTGAAAAGCATGTCGACGGTCTCGTGAAAAAAGCCTTGGTTGCGCTTGATGAAATGCGTAAGTTGAACCAAGAGCAAGTTGACTACATCGTAGCAAAAGCGTCTGTTGCAGCACTTGACGCACATGGTATCCTTGCACAACACGCAGTTGAAGAAACTGGTCGTGGGGTATTTGAAGACAAGGCGACAAAAAACCTATTTGCCTGCGAACACGTAGTGAACAATATGCGTGGAGTTAAAACAGTTGGAGTTATCGAAGATGATCCAATTACAGGTTTGACAAAGATTGCGGAGCCTGTAGGGGTAATCTGTGGTGTCACTCCGACAACAAACCCAACTTCAACAGCGATTTTCAAATCCTTGATTGCTTTAAAAACACGTAACCCAATCGTTTTTGCCTTCCACCCATCTGCTCAAGAATCATCAGCTCATGCAGCACAAATCGTTCGCGATGCAGCGATTGCAGCTGGTGCTCCTGAAAACTGTGTTCAATGGATTACAAAGCCATCTATGGAAGCAACTGGAGCGCTAATGAACCACGAAGGTGTTGCAACTATTCTTGCAACTGGTGGGAATGCCATGGTTAAAGCTGCATACTCATGTGGAAAACCAGCACTTGGGGTAGGTGCCGGAAACGTTCCTGCCTATGTAGAAAAATCTGCTGACCTTCGTCAAGCTGCTCATGACATCGTTATGTCTAAATCATTTGACAATGGTATGGTCTGTGCATCAGAACAAGCGGTTATCATTGATAAAGAAGTGTATGACGAATTTGTAGAAGAATTCAAATCATATCACACTTACTTTGTAAACAAGAAAGAAAAAGCACTTCTTGAAGAATTCTGTTTCGGCGTGAAAGCAAACAGTAAAAACTGTGCAGGTGCTAAACTAAATGCAAACATCGTTGGTAAACCAGCAGCATGGATTGCTGAACAAGCAGGATTTAGTGTTCCAGAAGGAACAAACATCTTGGCTGCAGAATGCGCAGAAGTAGGACCAAAAGAACCGTTGACTCGTGAAAAATTATCACCAGTTATTGCTGTCCTAAAAGCTGAAGATACAGAAGACGGTCTTAAAAAAGCTCGTCAAATGGTTGAGTTTAACGGACTTGGTCACTCAGCAGCCATCCATACAAAAGACGAAGCTCTTGCTAAACGCTTTGGTACAGAAATCAAAGCTATGCGTATTATCTGGAACTCTCCATCTACTTTCGGTGGTATCGGTGACGTATACAATGCCTTCATTCCATCATTGACACTTGGATGTGGCTCATATGGACACAACTCAGTTGGTGATAACGTGAGTGCGATCAACCTTCTAAACATCAAGAAAGTAGGGAAACGTAGAAATAATATGCAATGGTTTAAAGTTCCTTCAAAAATTTACTTCGAACGCAATTCTATCCAATACCTTCAAACATGTGAAGATATTGAACGCGTTATGATTGTTACAGACAAATCGATCGAAAAACTTGGCTTTGTTCAACGCATTATTGACCAATTGAACAAACGCAGCAACCGTGTAACTGTCCAAGTCTTCTCAGACGTTGAACCAGACCCAGATATCACAACTGTAGAACGTGGTACTGAAGTAATGAGAGCATTTGAACCAGACACAATCATTGCTCTTGGTGGTGGTTCTCCAATGGATGCAGCGAAAGTAATGTGGCTCTTCTACGAACAACCACAAATCGACTTCCGTGACTTGGTTCAAAAATTCATGGACATCCGTAAACGTGCCTTCCGCTTCCCATCACTTGGTAAAAAAGCGAAATACATTGGTATTCCAACAACTTCAGGTACAGGTTCAGAAGTAACACCATTTGCCGTTATCTCTGATAAGAAAAACAACCGCAAATACCCATTGGCTGACTACTCATTGACACCAACTATTGCCATTGTTGACCCTGCTTTGGTTGAGTCAGTTCCAGATTTCATCGCTGCGGATACAGGTATGGACGTCTTGACTCACGCGACTGAAGCTTACACTTCAAACTTTGCTAACGACTACACAGACGGTATCGCCCTTCAAACAATCAAACTTGTCTTTGAATGGTTGGAAAAATCTGTTAAGACAGCTGATCCAGAAGCTCGCGAAAAAATGCATAATGCATCTACAATGGCTGGTATGGCCTTTGCCAATGCCTTCCTTGGTATGAGCCACTCAATGGCCCACAAGATCGGTGCGGTTCACCATACTGTTCACGGACGTACAAACGCTATCTTGCTTCCATATGTTATCCGTTACAATGGTACTCGTCCATCTAAGACGACTACATGGCCTAAATACAACTACTGGAAAGCTGATGAGAAATTCCAAGACATCGCGAAAATGCTTGGCTTGCCTCATTCAACTCCAGAAGAAGCAGTTGAAGCATACGCTAAAGCTGTTTACGAACTTGGTGTTGCAGTAGGTATCAAGATGAACTTCAAGGATCAAGGAATTGATGAAAAAGCTTGGAAAGACAGCTTGCATGAAATTGCTTTGCTTGCTTATGAAGATCAATGTTCACCTGCTAACCCTCGCTTGCCAATGGTAGCTGACATGGAAGAAATCATGGCAGATGCTTACTATGGTTATGCAGAACATCCAGGACGTCGTAAATAATCGTTTATCAGCCTAGAGGCAGGAGTTATCCTGTCTCTTTTTTGTGAACTCAGATAGACCTGGAATTAAGGTTGAGTGTAGAAATGGAGATAATATACGGACATTATAAAAGATTGTAGGGATATATTTAAAAATTAAAGAATAAGTGAATGAAAAGGAGTGGAAAAGTAGAAAAGCAAGAGAGAAAATCGACGCCCGTACTTGCAATTCAACTCAAATAGTTATATAATAGGTTTGTTGAAAGGTGATTTGTAGTGATTCAAGTTACTCTTTTCACAATAAAATTTTCATGATTTTCATAAGGAGGAAATCACTAATGGTAGTTAAAGTTGGTATTAACGGTTTCGGACGTATCGGTCGTCTTGCTTTTCGCCGTATCCAAAATGTAGAAGGTGTTGAAGTTACTCGTATCAACGACCTTACAGATCCAGTGATGCTTGCACACTTGTTGAAATACGACACAACTCAAGGTCGTTTCGACGGTACTGTAGAAGTTAAAGAAGGTGGATTCGAAGTTAACGGTAAATTCGTTAAAGTTTCTGCTGAACGTGATCCAGAACAAATCGACTGGGCTAACGATGGTGTAGAAATCGTTCTTGAAGCAACTGGTTTCTTTGCTACTAAAGCAGCTGCTGAAAAACACCTTAAAGGTGGTGCTAAGAAAGTTGTTATCACTGCTCCTGGTGGAAGCGATGTTAAAACAATCGTATTCAACACTAACCACGATACACTTGATGGTACTGAAACAGTTATCTCAGGTGCTTCATGTACTACAAACTGTTTGGCTCCAATGGCTAAAGCTCTTCATGACAACTTCGGTATCGTTGAAGGTTTGATGACCACTATCCACGCTTACACTGGTGACCAAATGATTCTTGACGGACCACACCGTAAAGGTGACCTTCGCCGTGCTCGTGCTGCTGCAGTTAACATCGTTCCTAACTCAACTGGTGCTGCTAAAGCAATCGGTTTGGTTATTCCTGAATTGAACGGTAAATTGGATGGAGCTGCTCAACGTGTTCCTGTTCCAGCTGGTTCAGTAACTGAATTGGTAGCAGTTCTTGACAAGAACGTTACTGTTGATGAAGTAAATGCAGCTATGAAAGCAGCTTCTAACGAATCATACGGTTACACTGAAGATCCAATCGTATCTTCTGATATCCTAGGTATGTCATTCGGTTCATTGTTTGACGCAACTCAAACTAAAGTTCTTGACGTTGACGGTAAACAATTGGTTAAAGTTGTTTCATGGTATGATAACGAAATGTCTTACACTTCACAACTTGTTCGTACTCTTGAATACTTTGCAAAAATCGCTAAATAATTCTTGAGTCGATAAAAAAGCAAGGCTTTCTGGCCTTGCTTTTTTGTATATATAAGAATAAATGATAATGTCATCCATTCTTTTTTAATTCTTTTTCAAAAGTATCCGATAGAACAGTGAAACTCAATTTTTCTAAGGTGAGTGGATGGGTAAAAGAAAGGCGAAAGGCATGAAGCATAAGCCGACTTGTTTTTGATTTACTATTATAGAGAGGGTCGCCCAAGATAGGATGCTTGTGATGAGAGAGGTGAACACGAATCTGATGCGTTCGACCGGTCTTTAGTTTGCAACGGACAAGAGCTGTTTTGTTTGGGAATTGCTTTAATCGGCTTACATGCGTTTCAGCATATTGCCCATTTTTTGCATCAACTACTCTTTTTCTGCGATCATGACGATTACGCCCGATTTTATCTTGAAAGACAAGTTCTTTACTCTCTACTCGTCCTTCTACGAGTGCCCAGTACTCGCGAGCAATTTCTTTTTTCTCCAACAAGCGATTAAGAATGGGAAGAATAAAAGGGTTCTTAGCAAAAAGCACTAGTCCACTGGTTTCCATATCTAGACGATGAACGACATAGCAAGTCTGCCCGACGTAGGCAGAGACATGATTGAGAAGGGCGATTTCGTTTGGTTGGTTACCGTGAGTTTTCATACCCTCAGGTTTGTTGACGACAATAAGATGTTGGTCCTGATAAACTTCTTGAACGAGGTCTGGATTTCCCCAAAGGATTTCCTTTTTGGGATAATCTTCCTCGTCAAAAGTCAATTGGCAAATATCCCCTGGCTTCACCATCTCGTTCCAGTGAACTTCTTCGTGGTTAATTAAGATGTTCTTCTTGGTTCTCAAAAAATGACGAATTTTTCTAGGGATGAGGAGTTGTTCCTCTAGGAATTGTTTGACCGTCATTTGAGGCAAGGATTCGGGTAATGTAAATGTGAATTGCATACAGATATTGTAACAAAAAAAGCCCTATTTGGATAGGGAGTAGCTAAATTCTTGAGTTCCCATGGTGAAGATGATAAAATAAACGCATGAAATTAGATAAATTATTTGAGAAGTTTCTTTCTCTCTTTAAAAAAGAAACGAATGAATCGGCGGAGTCGGATTCTACTAGTATGCGTCGTTCTCGGAGCGATAGAAAAAAATTGTCACAAGTAGGGGCAATTCGGAAATTTTGGCGTCGCTATCATCTGACCAAGATTGTCATCATTTTAGGGTTAAGTGCAGGTTTGCTAGTAGGAACCTACCTATTTGCGATAGCCAAGTCTACCAATGTCAATGACTTACAAAATGCCCTAAAAACCCGAACTCTGATTTTTGACCGCGAAGAAAAAGAGGCAGGAGCCCTATCCGGTCAAAAGGGGACCTATGTTGAGCTGGCAGATATCAGCAAAGACTTGCAGAATGCTGTTGTCGCGACAGAGGACCGTTCCTTCTATAAAAATGATGGGATTAACTACGGTCGTTTCTTTCTAGCCATCCTTACAGCAGGTCGTTCTGGAGGGGGGTCTACCATCACTCAACAGTTGGCGAAAAATGCCTATCTTTCCCAGGACCAGACCGTTGAACGGAAGGCCAAGGAGTTTTTCCTTGCCTTAGAGTTGACAAAGAAATACAGCAAGGAGCAAATCCTTACTATGTACCTCAATAACGCCTACTTTGGAAATGGGGTATGGGGTGTTGAAGATGCGAGTAAGAAATATTTCGGTGTATCGGCTTCACAACTAACGCTTGATCAGGCGGCCACTCTAGCAGGGATGCTCAAGGGGCCAGAATTGTATAATCCATTAAATTCTGTTGAAACTTCAACCAATCGTAGGGATACTGTTTTGCAAAATATGGTTGCAGCGGGTTATATTGATAAAAATCAAGAGACCGAAGCGGCTGGAGTAGATATGGCTTCTCAACTCCAAGATAAGTATGAAGGCAAAGTTTCGGATTATCGTTACCCGTCCTATTTTGATGCAGTTGTCAACGAAGCAGTTTCCAAGTACAATCTCACAGAAGAAGAGATTGTCAACAATGGCTATCGAATCTACACAGAACTTGACCAAAACTACCAAGCAAACATGCAGGTTATTTATGAAAACACTTCGCTATTTCCAACAGCAGAAGACGGAACGCATGCCGAATCAGGTAGTGTCGCTCTAGAACCCAAGACTGGTGGAGTGCGTGGAGTTGTTGGTCGTGTAGCTGGTGATGACAAACCAGGCTTTCGCAATTTCAACTATGCCACTCAGTCTAAGCGTAGCCCGGGCTCAACCATTAAACCTTTAGTCGTTTATACACCTGCAGTAGAAGCAGGATGGGCCTTAAACAAGCAACTGGATAATCATACGATGCAGTACGATAGTTATCAAGTGGACAACTATGCAGGGATTAAGACTTCGCCTGAAGTACCTATGTATCAGGCTTTGGCTGAATCACTCAATTTACCGGCAGTTGCGACTGTAAATGCATTAGGTATTGACAAAGCTTTTGACGCTGGGGAGAGATTTGGCCTGAATATGGAAAATGTTGATCGAGTTCTTGGAGTCGCTCTCGGTGGAGGCGTAGAGACGAATCCCCTCCAGATGGCGCAAGCCTATGCAACCTTTGCTAATGAAGGTCTGATGCCTGAAGCGCATTTTATCACTCGTATTGAAAATGCCAGTGGCCAGGTCATCAAGAGTCATAAAAATTCCCAAAAACGAGTGATTGATAAGTCGGTAGCCGATAAAATGACCAGCATGATGCTAGGGACATTTACCAATGGTACAGGAATTAGTTCATCGCCAACAGATTATGTTATGGCTGGAAAGACAGGTACTACTGAGGCTGCTTTTAATTCAGTATATACTAGTGACCAGTGGGTGATTGGTTATACTCCAGATGTGGTAATTACCCACTGGCTCGGCTTCCCGACGACGGATGAGAACCATTATCTAGCAGGTTCGACATCAAATGGAGCAGCCCATGTCTTTAGAAGTATGGCTAATACCATTTTGCCATACACTCCAGGTAGCACCTTTACAGTTGAGAATGCTTATAAACAAAATGGTATTGAACCAGAAAATACGAAAAAGCAGGTTGTTGAAAATGAGACAAACCAGTCTGAGGATCCGATAGCGGATATTCGTAGTCGTGCACAAAATCTTGTAGATGAAGCGGGACGTGCGATTTCAGAAGCTAAGATAAAAGAAAAAGCCCAGACAATATGGGACTCATTCCTTAATCTATTTCGTTAAGAGGCTTGTCAAAGCCTAGGTTTCTTGTTATAATAGATAAGATGGAGGCGTTATGGCATTAAAAAAAGCAAGCCTAGCTTGTGCAGTTTGCGGTTCAAGGAATTACTCAATCAAAACTAGTGGGAACCCCAAGCCAACACGACTAGAAGTAAATAAATTTTGTAAACATTGTGGGAAATATACGACACATAGAGAAACGAGATAGGAGAGAACGATGGGTTTTATTAAGGATATTTTTAAACTTCTTAAAGAAACAACGTGGCCAACTCGCAAGGAAAGCTGGAGAGATTTTCGATCTATTATGGAATACACAGCCTTCTTTGTGGTCATCATTTACATTTTTGACCAGTTGATTGTTTCAGGTTTGATTCGATTTATTAACATTTTTTAGAAGAAAGGCGGAGAACTTCTGCTAGTTTCTTCTATTATGAAAGGAAATATCATGGATAGTTTTGACAAAGGATGGTTTGTTCTACAAACTTATTCTGGCTATGAAAATAAGGTAAAAGAAAATCTATTGCAACGTGCACAAACGTATAACATGTTGGATAATATTCTACGCGTTGAGATTCCAACACAAACCGTGCAAGTTGAGAAAAATGGAAAGAAAAAAGAAATTGAAGAGAATCGCTTTCCAGGTTATGTCCTTGTAGAAATGGTCATGACCGATGAAGCATGGTTCGTCGTTCGAAATACACCGAACGTAACAGGATTCGTCGGATCCCACGGTAACAGATCAAAACCAACTCCGCTATTGGAACAAGAAATCCGTGATATTCTGGTTTCAATGGGACAAACTGTTCAAGAGTTTGATATTGACGTTGAAGTTGGTCAGACTGTCCGCATCATTGATGGCGCTTTTGCAGACTACACAGGTAAAATTACTGAAATTGATAACAATAAAGTGAAGATGATTATCTCTATGTTTGGTAATGATACGATTGCAGAAGTAAACCTAAACCAAATTGCAGAATTATAACCCCAGAGAGGCCTTGCCTCTCTTTTTATGTGCCGTTGAGGGAGGAACAAGTATAGAATAGAGGAAATGGGCCCATGGGATCGTGCATTTTGCTAAACTAAATGCAGAAAGGAGAGGTCTATGAATCTGAAGGAACTATACGAAGAAACGAAGGGCATTGTCCATAAGTGTCGCAAAGATTATCATTTGCATCTGTGGGAGAAAGAGGACTGGGACCAGGAAGGCATGTTATGTCTGTATGAGCTGGTGAGTCGCAACCCAGAGTTACTAGAGGGCGAGCGCCATCAACTATATGTTTGCTTTAAAACAAAATTTAGAAATCGTATTCTAGATTACATCCGTAAACAGGAAAGCCACAAGCGACGTTTTGACAAAGAACCCTATGAAGAGGTGAGTGAGATTAGTCATCGCCTAGGAGAAAAAGGACTCAGGCTGGACGATTATTATCTCTTTCACGAACTTCTAAAGAATTACAAATCAAAGCAGAGTATGGAAAAACAAGAGTTAATAGACCGTCTCATGGGAGGAGAAGTCTTTAGAGGACGTAAAGCTCTCCTGAGAGAACTTTCCCTTATATTTTCAGAATTTCGGTAAAGAGGTAAAAAAGATCTTGACAAAGGTAAAAAAGTAGGTATAATAGAAAGAGTTGAAAAGCTCAAGGTCCGTTGGTCAAGGGGTTAAGACACCGCCTTTTCACGGCGGTAACACGGGTTCGAATCCCGTACGGACTATGGTGTATTGCGGTTAGAAAAAACTTGAAAAAAGTTTAAAAAATCTGTTGACAGAGGCAGGTAGCTGTGATATACTAATATAGTTGTCGCTTGAGAGAGATTGAGTGACAAAGACCTTTGAAAACTGAACAAGACGAACCAATGTGCAGGGCACTACAACTTTAGTTGTAGTACTGAACAATGAAAAAACAATAAATCTGTCAGTGACAGAAATGAGTGAGAACTCAAACTTTTAATGAGAGTTTGATCCTGGCTCAGGACGAACGCTGGCGGCGTGCCTAATACATGCAAGTAGAACGCTGAAGGAGGAGCTTGCTTCTCTGGATGAGTTGCGAACGGGTGAGTAACGCGTAGGTAACCTGCCTGGTAGCGGGGGATAACTATTGGAAACGATAGCTAATACCGCATAATATTGACTATTGCATGATAGTCAATTAAAAGGTGCAATTGCATCACTACCAGATGGACCTGCGTTGTATTAGCTAGTTGGTGGGGTAACGGCTCACCAAGGCGACGATACATAGCCGACCTGAGAGGGTGATCGGCCACACTGGGACTGAGACACGGCCCAGACTCCTACGGGAGGCAGCAGTAGGGAATCTTCGGCAATGGACGGAAGTCTGACCGAGCAACGCCGCGTGAGTGAAGAAGGTTTTCGGATCGTAAAGCTCTGTTGTAAGAGAAGAACGAGTGTGAGAGTGGAAAGTTCACACTGTGACGGTATCTTACCAGAAAGGGACGGCTAACTACGTGCCAGCAGCCGCGGTAATACGTAGGTCCCGAGCGTTGTCCGGATTTATTGGGCGTAAAGCGAGCGCAGGCGGTTAGATAAGTCTGAAGTTAAAGGCTGTGGCTTAACCATAGTACGCTTTGGAAACTGTTTAACTTGAGTGCAAGAGGGGAGAGTGGAATTCCATGTGTAGCGGTGAAATGCGTAGATATATGGAGGAACACCGGTGGCGAAAGCGGCTCTCTGGCTTGTAACTGACGCTGAGGCTCGAAAGCGTGGGGAGCAAACAGGATTAGATACCCTGGTAGTCCACGCCGTAAACGATGAGTGCTAGGTGTTAGACCCTTTCCGGGGTTTAGTGCCGCAGCTAACGCATTAAGCACTCCGCCTGGGGAGTACGACCGCAAGGTTGAAACTCAAAGGAATTGACGGGGGCCCGCACAAGCGGTGGAGCATGTGGTTTAATTCGAAGCAACGCGAAGAACCTTACCAGGTCTTGACATCCCTCTGACGGCTCTAGAGATAGAGTTTTCCTTCGGGACAGAGGTGACAGGTGGTGCATGGTTGTCGTCAGCTCGTGTCGTGAGATGTTGGGTTAAGTCCCGCAACGAGCGCAACCCCTATTGTTAGTTGCCATCATTTAGTTGGGCACTCTAGCGAGACTGCCGGTAATAAACCGGAGGAAGGTGGGGATGACGTCAAATCATCATGCCCCTTATGACCTGGGCTACACACGTGCTACAATGGCTGGTACAACGAGTCGCAAGCCGGTGACGGCAAGCTAATCTCTTAAAGCCAGTCTCAGTTCGGATTGTAGGCTGCAACTCGCCTACATGAAGTCGGAATCGCTAGTAATCGCGGATCAGCACGCCGCGGTGAATACGTTCCCGGGCCTTGTACACACCGCCCGTCACACCACGAGAGTTTGTAACACCCGAAGTCGGTGAGGTAACCTTTTAGGAGCCAGCCGCCTAAGGTGGGATAGATGATTGGGGTGAAGTCGTAACAAGGTAGCCGTATCGGAAGGTGCGGCTGGATCACCTCCTTTCTAAGGATAAGGAACTGCGCATTGGTCTTGTTTAGTCTTGAGAGGTCTTGTGGGGCCTTAGCTCAGCTGGGAGAGCGCCTGCTTTGCACGCAGGAGGTCAGCGGTTCGATCCCGCTAGGCTCCATTGGTGAGAGATCACCAAGTAATGCACATTGAAAATTGAATATCTATATCAAATAGTAACAAGAAAATAAACCGAAACGCTGTAGTATTAAAAGAGTTTATGACTGAAAGGTCAGAAAATAAGGTTAAGTTAATAAGGGCGCACGGTGGATGCCTTGGCACTAGGAGCCGAAGAAGGACGTGACAAACGACGATATGCCTTGGGTAGCTGTAAGTAAGCGATGATCCAGGGATTTCCGAATGGGGGAACCCAGCAGGTACTACCTGTTACCCATATCTGTTAAGGATGTGAGGAGGAAGACGCAGTGAACTGAAACATCTAAGTAGCTGCAGGAAGAGAAAGCAAAAGCGATTGCCTTAGTAGCGGCGAGCGAAACGGCAGGAGGGCAAACCGAAGAGTTTACTCTTCGGGGTTGTAGGACTGCAATGTGGACTCAAAGATTATAGAAGAATGATTTGGGAAGATCAGCCAAAGAGAGTAAGAGCCTCGTATTTAAAATAGTCTTTGTACCTAGCAGTATCCTGAGTACGGCGGGACACGAGAAATCCCGTCGGAATCTGGGAGGACCATCTCCCAACCCTAAATACTCCCTAGTGACCGATAGTGAACCAGTACCGTGAGGGAAAGGTGAAAAGCACCCCGGGAGGGGAGTGAAATAGAACCTGAAACCGTGTGCCTACAACAAGTTCGAGCCCGTTAATGGGTGAGAGCGTGCCTTTTGTAGAATGAACCGGCGAGTTACGATATGATGCGAGGTTAAGTTGAAGAGACGGAGCCGTAGGGAAACCGAGTCTGAATAGGGCGCATTAGTATCATGTCGTAGACCCGAAACCATGTGACCTACCCATGAGCAGGTTGAAGGTGCGGTAAGACGCACTGGAGGACCGAACCAGGGCACGTTGAAAAGTGCTTGGATGACTTGTGGGTAGCGGAGAAATTCCAAACGAACTTGGAGATAGCTGGTTCTCTCCGAAATAGCTTTAGGGCTAGCGTCGACATAAAGATTCTTGGAGGTAGAGCACTGTTTGGGTGAGGGGTCCATCCCGGATTACCAATCTCAGATAAACTCCGAATGCCAAAGAATTATGGTCGGCAGTCAGACTGCGAGTGCTAAGATCCGTAGTCGAAAGGGAAACAGCCCAGACCACCAGCTAAGGTCCCAAAATAATTGTTAAGTGGAAAAGGATGTGGGGTTGCACAGACAACTAGGATGTTAGCTTAGAAGCAGCTATTCATTCAAAGAGTGCGTAATAGCTCACTAGTCGAGTGACCCTGCGCCGAAAATGTACCGGGGCTAAAACAATTTACCGAAGCTGTGGATACCTTTATAGGTATGGTAGGAGAGCGTTCTATGTGTGGAGAAGGTGTACCGTGAGGAGCGCTGGAACGCATAGAAGTGAGAATGCCGGTATGAGTAGCGAAAGACAGGTGAGAATCCTGTCCACCGTAAGACTAAGGTTTCCAGGGGAAGGCTCGTCCGCCCTGGGTTAGTCGGGACCTAAGGAGAGACCGAAAGGTGTATCCGATGGACAACAGGTTGATATTCCTGTACTAGAGTATGTAGTGATGGAGGGACGCAGTAGGCTAACTAAAGCAGACGAATGGAAGTGTCTGTCTAAGCAGTGAGGTGTGAATTGAGTCAAATGCTTAATTCTATAACATTGAGCTGTGATGGGGAGCGAAGTTTAGTAGCGAAGTTAGTGACGTCACACTGCCAAGAAAAGCTTCTAGCGTTAAACATACTCTACCCGTACCGCAAACCGACACAGGTAGTCGAGGCGAGTAGCCTCAGGTGAGCGAGAGAACTCTCGTTAAGGAACTCGGCAAAATGACCCCGTAACTTCGGGAGAAGGGGTGCTGACTTTACGTCAGCCGCAGTGAATAGGCCCAAGCAACTGTTTATCAAAAACACAGCTCTCTGCTAAATCGTAAGATGATGTATAGGGGGTGACGCCTGCCCGGTGCTGGAAGGTTAAGAGGAGTGCTTAGAGGTAACTCGAAGGTATGAATTGAAGCCCCAGTAAACGGCGGCCGTAACTATAACGGTCCTAAGGTAGCGAAATTCCTTGTCGGGTAAGTTCCGACCCGCACGAAAGGCGTAATGATTTGGGCACTGTCTCAACGAGAGACTCGGTGAAATTTTAGTACCTGTGAAGATGCAGGTTACCCGCGACAGGACGGAAAGACCCCATGGAGCTTTACTGCAGTTTGATATTGAGTGTCTGTACCACATGTACAGGATAGGTAGGAGTCTAAGAGATCGGGACGCCAGTTTCGAAGGAGACGTTGTTGGGATACTACCCTTGTGTTATGGCCACTCTAACCCGGATAGGTGATCCCTATCGGAGACAGTGTCTGACGGGCAGTTTGACTGGGGCGGTCGCCTCCTAAAAGGTAACGGAGGCGCCCAAAGGTTCCCTCAGAATGGTTGGAAATCATTCGCAGAGTGTAAAGGTATAAGGGAGCTTGACTGCGAGAGCAACAACTCGAGCAGGGACGAAAGTCGGGCTTAGTGATCCGGTGGTTCCGTATGGAAGGGCCATCGCTCAACGGATAAAAGCTACCCTGGGGATAACAGGCTTATCTCCCCCAAGAGTTCACATCGACGGGGAGGTTTGGCACCTCGATGTCGGCTCGTCGCATCCTGGGGCTGTAGTCGGTCCCAAGGGTTGGGCTGTTCGCCCATTAAAGCGGCACGCGAGCTGGGTTCAGAACGTCGTGAGACAGTTCGGTCCCTATCCGTCGCGGGCGTAGGAAATTTGAGAGGATCTGCTCCTAGTACGAGAGGACCAGAGTGGACTTACCGCTGGTGTACCAGTTGTCTTGCCAAAGGCATCGCTGGGTAGCTATGTAGGGAAGGGATAAACGCTGAAAGCATCTAAGTGTGAAACCCACCTCAAGATGAGATTTCCCATGATTATATATCAGTAAGAGCCCTGAGAGATGATCAGGTAGATAGGTTAGAAGTGGAAGTGTGGCGACACATGTAGCGGACTAATACTAATAGCTCGAGGACTTATCCAAAGTAACTGAGGATACGAAGCGTGAGGTTTTCTAATTATTTGATAGATATTCAATTTTGAGTAGGTATTACTCAGAGTTAAGTGACGATAGCCTAGGAGATACACCTGTACCCATGCCGAACACAGCAGTTAAGCCCTAGAACGCCGGAAGTAGTTGGGGGTTGCCCCCTGTGAGATATGGAAGTCGCTTAGCTCGAGGGAGTTTAGCTCAGCTGGGAGAGCATCTGCCTTACAAGCAGAGGGTCAGCGGTTCGATCCCGTTAACTCCCATATAGGTCCCGTAGTGTAGCGGTTATCACGTCGCCCTGTCACGGCGAAGATCGCGGGTTCGATTCCCGTCGGGACCGTTTAAGGTAACGGAAGTTATTTTAGACTCGTTAGCTCAGTTGGTAGAGCAATTGACTTTTAATCAATGGGTCACTGGTTCGAGCCCAGTACGGGTCATATTTGCGGGTTTGGCGGAATTGGCAGACGCACCAGATTTAGGATCTGGCGCTTAACGGCGTGGGGGTTCAAGTCCCTTAACCCGCATAATAGAAAGCAGCCGGCTTAGCTCAGTTGGTAGAGCATCTGATTTGTAATCAGAGGGTCGCGTGTTCAAGTCATGTAGCCGGCATTTTTTTATATAGAATAAGAGGTCGATGCGAACGTAGTTCAGTGGTGGAACACCACCTTGCCAAGGTGGGGGTCGCGGGTTCGAATCCCGTCGTTCGCTTAGAGAGGCCGGGGTGGCGGAACTGGCAGACGCACAGGACTTAAAATCCTGCGATTGGTAACGATCGTACCGGTTCGATTCCGGTCCTCGGCATATAATGATGAGCACCCTTAGCTCAACTGGATAGAGTACCTGACTACGAATCAGGCGGTTAGAGGTTCGACTCCTCTAGGGTGCATTTTTTTAGTTAACGCGGGAAGTAGCTCAGCTTGGTAGAGTACTTGGTTTGGGACCAAGGTGTCGCAGGTTCGAATCCTGTCTTCCCGATTGAGTATGGGGATACTTAAGGGTATCTTTTTTATATGTGTTAAGGAGATTCTGAGAATCTTCTTTTTTGTTTTTAAGGAATGAATTTAGGAAAACTAGCAGTGCTTAAGGAATGGTAGTGGCTATATATTTTCTTTAATTATGGTAAAATAGTAAGAGAATAATGTGAGGAAATTGAATGTCAAGTAAGTTTGAAATTTTAATGAATCAAATAGGAATCTCTGATAAATTGAGACAGGATCCTGCTCTTGTTAATGCAAGTATTGAGCGTGTTGTGGTTCATAAAATTAGTAAGATTTGGGAATTTCATTTTGTATTTTCTAATATTTTACCGATTGAAATCTTTTTAGAATTAAAGAAAGGGCTTAGTGAAGAATTTTCTAAGACAGGGAATCAAGCTGTTTTCGAAATCAAGGCTCTCTCTCAAGAATTTTCGAATGAACTCTTGCAGGCCTACTATAAGGAGGCTTTTTCTGAAGGTCCATGTGCTAGTCAAGGGTTTAAGTCTCTTTATCAGAATTTGCAAGTTCGTGCAGAGGGAAATCAGCTCTTTATTGAAGGTTCAGAGGTGATTGATAAGGAACACTTTAAGAAAAATCATCTTCCTAATTTAACAAAGCAACTTGAAAAGTTTGGTTTTCCAGCTTTTGTCTGCCAAATCGAAAAGAATGATGCTCTTACACAGGAGCAGGAAGAAGCCTTCCATATGAAGAATGAACAAATCGTTCAGGCTGCTAATGAAGAGGCTTTGCGTGCTATGGAACAACTGGAACAGATGGCTCCTCCAGTAGAAGAGAAACCGGCCTTTGATTTTCAGGCTAAAAAGGCTGCGGCAAAATCAAAATTGGATAAGGCTGAAGTTACTCAGATGATTGATGTGACGACTGAGGAAAATCGTTTGGTTTTTGAAGGGGTCGTTTTTGATGTGGAGCATAAGGTGACCAGAACTGGTCGCGTTTTGATCAACTTTAAAATGACGGACTACACTTCAAGTTTTTCAATGCAAAAATGGGTTAAGAATGAAGAAGAGGCTCAGAAGTTTGACATCATTAAGAAAAATTCTTGGCTTCGTGTTCGTGGGAATGTGGAGATGAATAACTTCACACGAGATTTGACAATGAACGTGCAGGATGTGCAGGAAGTTGTTCACTATGAGCGGAAGGATTTGATGCCGGAAGGTGAGCGTCGGGTTGAGTTTCATGCTCATACTAATATGTCGACCATGGATGCTCTGCCAGAAGTAGAGGAAATTATTGCGACAGCTGCAAAGTGGGGACACAAGGCGGTTGCTATCACGGACCATGGGAATGTTCAGTCCTTTCCACATGGCTATAAGGCAGCTAAGAAAGCAGGAATTCAGCTGATCTATGGAATGGAAGCCAATATCGTTGAAGACCGTGTTCCTATCGTTTACAACGAAGTAGAGATGGACTTGTCAGAAGCGACCTACGTGGTTTTTGACGTGGAAACGACGGGACTTTCAGCTATCTATAATGACTTGATTCAAGTTGCGGCTTCTAAGATGTACAAGGGAAATGTTATTGCCGAATTTGATGAATTTATCAATCCTGGATATCCCTTGTCAGCCTTTACTACCGAGTTGACTGGAATTACAGATGACCATGTCAAAAATGCCAAACCACTGGAACAAGTTTTACAAGAATTCCAAGAATTTTGCAAGGATACGGTTCTAGTTGCCCACAATGCTACCTTTGACGTTGGCTTTATGAATGCTAACTATGAGCGTCATGGTCTGCCTAAGATTAGCCAGTCAGTTATTGATACGCTGGAGTTTGCTAGAAACCTCTATCCTGAGTATAAACGTCATGGTTTGGGACCTTTGACCAAGCGTTTTGGTGTGGCACTGGACCACCACCACATGGCCAACTACGATGCGGAAGCTACTGGTCGTTTGCTCTTTATCTTTATCAAGGATGTAGCAGAAAAACATGGTGTGACTGATCTGGCTAGACTGAATATTGATTTGATTAGTCCAGACTCTTATAAAAAAGCTCGGATCAAGCATGCGACCATCTATGTCAAGAATCAAGTAGGTCTAAAAAATATCTTTAAGCTGGTTTCTTTGTCCAATACCAAGTACTTTGAAGGGGTACCACGGATTCCGAGAACGGTTCTAGATGCTCATCGGGAGGGCTTGATTTTAGGAACGGCTTGCTCTGAAGGTGAAGTTTTTGATGCAGTCGTTTCCCAAGGTGTGGATGCGGCGGTTGAGGTGGCCAAGTATTATGACTTTATCGAGGTTATGCCACCAGCTATCTATGCACCATTGATTGCTAAAGAGCAGGTTAAGGATATGGAGGAACTCCAAACTATTATCAAGAGTTTGATAGAGGTGGGAGACCGTCTTGGTAAACCTGTTCTGGCTACGGGTAATGTTCATTATATCGAACCGGAAGAAGAGATTTACCGTGAAATTATCGTCCGTAGTTTGGGACAGGGGGCTATGATTAACCGAACCATTGGTCACGGTGAACATGCCCAACCGGCTCCTCTGCCAAAGGCTCATTTTCGAACAACCAATGAGATGTTGGATGAATTTGCCTTTTTGGGCGAGGAACTGGCTCGTAAACTGGTTATTGAAAACACCAATGCCTTGGCAGAAACCTTTGAGCCTGTTGAGGTGGTTAAGAGTGACCTGTACACGCCTTTCATTGACAAGGCTGAAGAAACGGTTGCTGAGCTGACCTACAAGAAAGCTTTTGAGATTTATGGAAATCCGCTGCCAGATATTGTTGATTTGCGGATTGAAAAAGAATTAACATCCATACTGGGGAATGGATTTGCCGTGATTTATCTGGCCTCCCAGATGCTGGTGCAACGTTCTAATGAACGGGGTTACTTGGTTGGTTCTCGTGGATCTGTCGGTTCCAGTTTCGTTGCGACCATGATTGGGATTACGGAGGTTAATCCTCTCTCTCCCCATTATGTTTGTAGTCAGTGTCAGTATAGTGAATTTATCACAGATGGTTCTTATGGTTCAGGATTTGATATGCCCGATAAGGATTGTCCAAACTGTGGCCACAAACTCAGCAAAAATGGGCAGGATATTCCTTTCGAGACCTTCCTTGGTTTTGATGGGGACAAGGTTCCCGATATTGACTTGAACTTTTCGGGAGAAGACCAGCCTAGCGCTCACTTGGATGTGCGTGATATCTTTGGTGAAGAATATGCCTTCCGTGCAGGAACGGTTGGTACGGTGGCTGCTAAGACTGCCTATGGCTTTGTAAAGGGCTACGAGAGAGATTATGGGAAGTTTTATCGTGATGCAGAGGTAGAACGCCTCGCCCAAGGTGCTGCTGGTGTCAAGCGCACAACGGGACAACACCCGGGGGGAATCGTTGTTATTCCTAACTACATGGATGTCTACGATTTTACGCCTGTTCAGTATCCAGCGGATGATGTGACGGCTGAATGGCAGACGACTCACTTTAACTTCCACGATATCGACGAGAACGTTCTCAAACTTGATGTACTGGGGCATGATGATCCGACCATGATTCGGAAATTGCAGGACTTGTCTGGTATTGACCCTAATGAAATCCCCATGGATGATGAAAGCGTTATGGCTCTCTTTTCTGGAACGGAAGTTTTAGGGGTGACGCCTGAGCAAATTGGAACTCCGACAGGGATGCTGGGAATTCCAGAGTTCGGAACCAACTTTGTACGTGGAATGGTAGATGAGACGCATCCGACGACTTTTGCGGAGTTACTTCAGCTGTCTGGTCTATCCCACGGTACCGATGTGTGGCTGGGGAACGCCCAGGATCTGATCAAGCAAGGGATTGCGGACCTATCGACTGTTATCGGTTGTCGGGACGATATCATGGTTTATCTCATGCATGCTGGTCTTGAACCTAAGATGGCTTTTACTATCATGGAACGGGTACGTAAAGGCATGTGGCTAAAGATTTCCGAAGAGGAGCGAGATGGCTACATCGAGGCTATGAAGGCCAATAAGGTGCCAGAGTGGTATATCGAGTCCTGTGGGAAAATCAAATACATGTTCCCTAAAGCTCACGCGGCAGCCTACGTTATGATGGCCTTGCGTGTGGCCTACTTCAAGGTTCACCATCCCATTTATTACTACTGTGCTTATTTCTCAATCCGTGCCAAGGCCTTTGATATCAAGACAATGGGTGCGGGCTTGGATGCCATTAAGCGCAGAATGGAGGAAATCTCTGAAAAACGGAAGAACAATGAAGCCTCTAATGTGGAAATTGATCTCTATACAACTCTTGAGATTGTCAATGAAATGTGGGAACGTGGTTTCAAATTTGGCAAACTCGATCTCTACCGTAGTCAGGCAACAGAGTTCCTCATCGATGGGGATACCCTCATTCCGCCATTTGTAGCAATGGATGGTCTGGGAGAGAACGTTGCCAAGCAGTTGGTGCGAGCGCGCCAAGAGGGTGAGTTCCTTTCTAAGACAGAACTCCGCAAGCGTGGTGGACTTTCATCAACCTTGGTTGAAAAGATGGATGAAATGGGGATTCTTGGTAATATGCCAGAGGATAACCAGTTGAGTTTGTTTGATGATTTGTGTTAAGAATTAGAACGGAGAACATCTTTATGAAACTTAGAATCTTTGCGGAAGACAAACCAGCTGAAAAGGTTTTTGACTATCAGCTAGAGCTGGCAGATGAAACAATTATCCTATCAACAGCACTCTTGTCAGGTGCTATTGCTTTAGCAGGATTATTCTCTGCTTTGAAAGAAAAATAAAAATAGAAAAGAGAAACAAGATGGTTTTACCAAATTTTAAAGAAAATCTAGAAAAATACGCTAAGCTTTTGGTTGCAAACGGAGTGAACGTGCAACCTGGTCATACCTTGGCCCTCTCTATTGATGTGGAGCAACGTGAGTTGGCTCACTTGATCGTCAAAGAAGCCTATGCTTTGGGTGCGCACGAGGTTATCGTTCAGTGGACAGATGATGTCATCAACCGTGAGAAATTCCTCCACGCGCCGATGGAGCGTCTGGACAATGTGCCAGAATACAAGATTGCTGAAATGAACTATCTCTTGGAGAACAAGGCTAGCCGTCTTGGTGTCCGTTCTTCTGACCCAGGTGCCTTGAATGGTGTGGACGCTGACAAGCTTTCAGCTTCTGCTAAAGCGATGGGACTTGCTATGAAGCCAATGCGCATCGCAACGCAATCCAACAAGGTTAGCTGGACTGTAGCAGCCGCTGCTGGGCTTGAGTGGGCTAAGAAAGTCTTTCCAAATGCTGCGAGCGATGAAGAAGCAGTCGATCTCCTTTGGGACCAAATCTTCAAAACTTGCCGTGTCTATGAAGAAGATCCAGTTAAGGCTTGGGAAGAACATGCAGCCATCCTCAAGAGCAAGGCAGATATGCTTAATAAAGAACAATTTTCAGCCCTTCACTACACAGCGCCAGGAACAGATTTGACACTTGGTTTGCCAAAGAACCACGTTTGGGAATCAGCTGATGCAGTCAATGCACAGGGCGAAGAATTCTTGCCAAATATGCCAACAGAGGAAGTCTTCACAGCGCCTGATTTTCGTCTCGCAGATGGCTATGTCACTTCTACAAAACCACTTAGCTACAACGGAAATATCATTGAGGGAATTAAAGTAACCTTCAAGGATGGTCAAATCGTAGATATCACTGCTGAGAAGGGTGACCAGGTCATGAAAGACCTTGTCTTTGAAAATGCGGGTGCGCGTGCCTTGGGTGAATGTGCCTTGGTACCAGATCCAAGCCCAATTTCTCAATCAGGCATTACCTTCTTTAACACCCTTTTCGATGAGAATGCTTCAAACCACTTGGCTATCGGTGCAGCCTATGCGACCAGCGTCGTTGGTGGTGCAGAGATGAGCGAAGAAGAGCTTGAAGCTGCAGGACTGAACCGTTCAGATGTTCACGTGGACTTTATGATTGGTTCGAATCAAATGGATATTGATGGTATCCGTGAGGATGGAACACGCGTACCACTCTTCCGTAATGGAGACTGGGTAAATTAAGGAGAAGCTATGATTGGAAGCATGTTTGTCGGCCTTTTAATCGGACTATTAGCTGGAGCTATTACCAATCGTGGAGAACGTATGGGATGCTTTGGGAAGATGTTTCTCGGTTGGATTGGTGCCTTTCTAGGACAATTACTCTTTGGTTCTTGGGGGCCAAGCCTAAACGGTACAGCCATTATCCCAGCAGTTCTTGGTGCCATGGTTGTCTTAGCTATCTTCTGGAAAAGAGGAAGTTAGCTTCCCGACTCTGAAAAGGAAAGGAGGTTGGCTATTGAGCCAGCCTCCTTTTAAGTATGATATAATAGTTCTATGAGATTAGATAAATTTTTAGTTGCTTGCGCAGTAGGAAGTCGGACGGAGGTTAAAAACTTGCTTAAAGCTGGGCGGGTGACGGTAAATGGTAAAAAAGAAAAATCAGCTAAACTGTAAATTAATGAAGAAGGAGACGAGATTTGCTTTGATGGCCAAGTGCTAGAGTACGAGGAGTTTGTTTACTACATGATGAACAAGCCCCAAGGAGTCATTTCGGCGACTGAAGATCCCAAGCATAGAACTGTTTTAGACTTGTTAGATGACTATGCTCGCGCCAAGGAAGTCTTTCCAGTGGGGCGCTTGGATATTGATACCCATGGTCTTTTGCTTTTGACTAATGATGGTCAACTGGCTCATGCCCTTCTTTCACCCAAACGTCATGTGGATAAAACTTACTTGGCTCAGGTCAAGGGGATTATGACCCAAGAAGATGTGGAAACATTTGCCAAGGGCATTTCTCTCAAAGACTTTACCTGCCAGCCTGCTAGACTGGAGCTTGTTTCTACAGATACAGAAAAGAATCAAAGTTTGGTTCGTGTAACCGTTGCAGAAGGGAAGTTCCATCAGGTCAAGCGTATGGTATCCTACTGTGGCAAGGAAGTAGTGGACCTACAACGTTTGACGATGGGAACTTTAGCTTTGGACGAGAATTTAGAACGAGGAGAATGGCGTCGTCTGACCAAGGAGGAGTTAGAGGTTCTCCTTGCGAGTATTGTTTAATTTGATTTATTTTAGAAAAGGCGAGGAGAATGTCCTTGCCTTTTTATGTTTTCAGTTGCTTCCTTTGTGAAAAGAGTTATAATAGACAGTAGAATAAAAGGAGGAATCTATGAACGCGATTCAAGAATCATTTACTGATAAACTATTTGCTAACTATGAAGCAAATATCAAATACCAAGCGATTGAAAATGCTGCCAGCCACAACGGAATTTTTGCAGCCCTAGAACGTCGCCAAAGTCATGTAGACAATGCACCTGTTTTCTCATTAGATTTGACCAAGGACAAGGTTACTAACCAGAAAGCGTCTGGTCGTTGTTGGATGTTTGCAGCTCTCAACACTTTCCGTCACAAACTCATCTCTCAATACAAATTGGAAAACTTTGAATTGTCACAAGCCCACACTTTCTTCTGGGACAAGTATGAAAAATCTAACTGGTTCTTGGAGCAAGTCATTGCGACTGCAGACCAAGAATTGACGAGCCGCAAGGTTAGCTTCCTACTCCAAACCCCTCAACAAGACGGTGGTCAATGGGATATGGTCGTGGCCCTCTTTGAGAAATACGGTGTCGTTCCTAAGTCAGTTTACCCTGAGTCTGTTTCATCTAGCAGCAGCCGTGAGCTCAATGCCATCCTCAATAAATTGCTCCGTCAAGATGCCCAAATCTTGCGTGACTTGCTTGCTTCTGGTGCGGACCAAGCGACTGTTCAAGCTAAGAAAGAAGACCTCTTGCAAGAAATCTTTAACTTCCTTGCTATGTCACTAGGTCTTCCACCGCGTAAATTTGACTTTGCTTATCGCGATAAGGATGATAACTACCAAAGCGAAAAGGGTATCACGCCACAAGAGTTTTACAAGAAATATGTCAATCTTCCTCTAGAAGACTACGTTTCTGTTATCAATGCTCCAACTGCTGACAAGCCTTACGGTAAATCTTACACAGTTGAGATGTTGGGAAATGTGGTTGGTAGCCGTGCAGTTCGTTACATCAACGTACCAATGGAGCGCTTAAAAGAATTGGCGATTGCCCAAATGCAAACAGGAGAAACTGTTTGGTTTGGTTCAGATGTCGGCCAGCTCAGCAACCGCAAAGCTGGAATCCTTGCGACTGATGTTTATGACTTTGAATCAAGCATGGATATTCAACTGACTCAAGACAAGGCTGGACGTTTGGACTACAGCGAAAGTTTGATGACCCACGCCATGGTCTTGACAGGTGTGGACTTGGACGAAAATGGCAAGTCAACCAAGTGGAAAGTTGAAAACTCATGGGGAGACAAGGTCGGTGCAGATGGTTACTTTGTCGCCTCAGACGCTTGGATGGACGAATACACTTACCAAATCGTTGTCCGTAAAGAATTGCTGACAGCAGAAGAACAAGCTGCCTATGAAGCAGAACCAATCGTACTTGCACCATGGGATCCAATGGGAGCCTTGGCAGAATAAAGCATAAAGAAAAGAGGTTAGGGGAATCCTAGCCTCTTTTTAAGTTCTTCTTGAAGTGGCGATAGGTGATGCTTGCCAAGGGAGTTCTCCTTATTTTGAGTCTTTAAGTGACAGAGAAAAAGATATGTGTTACTATAGTAGTACAAAAGGATATCGGAGTAGAAATGAAGTATTTAAGCAGTCAAGACATCAAGGATCGTCAACGAAATATCAGCGACATTAAACCCTACAAAACAACCAAGGAAATCGTCGTTTCAAATATCTTTACCTTCTTTAATGCCATGAACCTGGCTCTGGCAGTTCTGGTAGCCACAACCTTGCGATTTGAAAATATGCTCTTTTTAGGTGTGATTGCTATCAATACAGCCATTGGAATTTTCCAAGAAGTGCGTTCAAAAAATGCTCTGGAAAAGCTAAGTTTGCTTGGTAAAAGTAAGTATAGAGTCAACCGAGATGGTCAAATGATTGAGATTGATTCGGAGGACATCGTTCTGGGTGAGTATCTGCATCTCAATCTGGGAGATCAGGTACCTGTCGATGCAGAAGTGCTTGAAGGAACGATCGAAGTGGATGAGTCCTTGCTGACTGGTGAGAGTGATTCAGTCTTTAAAACAGCAGGTGACAAGCTGATGAGCGGAAGCAATGTCGTTAGCGGTACTTGTCTGGTCACGGCGACGGCGGTCGGACCCGATAGTTATATCAACAAACTCGCAAAATCCAGCAAGGAATTCAAAAAATACCCTTCTCAACTACGCGATTACATGGATAAGATTTTAAAAATCGTCTCGATCTTGCTGGTGCCAGTTGCCATTCTGCTCTATGTCAGAGGTTTTAGTCTAGGACGGTCTTATGTTGAAATTGTTTTAGGAAGTTCAGGTGCCTTGGTCGGCATGATTCCAGAGGGTTTGATTCTCTTGGTTAGTGTGTCCCTAGCAGTAGCAGCCATGAAGCTGGCTAAAAAGAAGGTTCTGGTACAGGAGCTATACTGTGTAGAGACCTTGGCGCGAGTAGATATTCTTTGTTTTGATAAGACGGGAACTATCACGACGGGGAATATGAAGGTCCAAGAAATGGATGCTAATGTAGCAGAGAAACTATCTTCTTATTTGGCTTATTTCGAAGATGAAAATGCAACTTCCCGAGCTCTGAAGACTTACTTAACCTGTGAGAAAAAGTGGGAAGTTCAAGAAGTCGGTGCATTTTCAAGTAAAAATAAGTATTCCTTTGTCCAAGTAAAAGAGGGTGGGACCTATTTCTTCGGAGCCTATGAGTTTCTAGGCTTTACCCAGCCGATGGATGCCTACTATGAACATCTAAAACAGCAAGGTTTTCGAATCTTAACACTCGCTCATAGCAGGGACCAGATTACGAGTCCAGCTAATGTGGAACTACTAGGCCACGTCGTTTTGTCAGATGAGATTAAGGACAATACCAAGGAAACCTTTGACTATTTCGAATCTCAAGGTGTTGAAGTGAAGATTATCAGTGGTGATAATCATGTGGCTGTATATGGGGTGGCTCGTAAGGCAGGTTTTAAGGAAGAAGCGCGGGCTATTGATATGACCAAGGTGAGCGATGATGACTTTGAAAGAGTGGTCTTGGAACACGAAATATTTGGACGTGTGACACCTGAACAGAAGCAAAAGATGGTATCTATTTTGCAAAATGCTGGTAAAACAGTTGCCATGAGTGGTGATGGAGTCAATGATGTTCTGGCTCTCAAGAAAGCAGATATTAGTTTTGCCATGAAGGGGGCTACGAGTGCAGCCAAAAGTGTATCCAATATTGTTTTTCTCACTGATGACTTTGCAGTATTTTATGATATCTTGATGGAAGGACGCCGGGTCATTAACAACATCCAAAAGGTAGCCTCTCTTTTTCTAACAAAGACCTTCTTCTCCATCGTTTTTGCCATTTTGAGTGTGGTATTTGGTTTGGAATTTGCCTTTATCCCCATTCAGTTTACAATCATTTCAGCCATTACGATTGGGATTCCATCCTTCTTCCTGACTTTTGAGTCCAATAAAGAAAAGGTTAGCACTCACTTTATGAGAGATATCCTAACCAACGCGGCGATTGGTGGTGGCGTTCTGGTTGCTAGTGTTCTTTTGACCAATTTCTTTATCACTGTCCCAGGTCAGGTCAAATTTATTTGCTTCCTCCTTGCCCTGATCAATGGTCTGTGTCTAGTTGCCAAGGTCAGCTTGCCTTTTAATCGATACAAGATGCTTTTGCTCACGTTTTTGAGCCTTGCAGCCCTTGTTGGTGTACTTGCCAATACTTTTATCCTACAGGGAGCTTTTGTGCCTTTAGAAGCCAAACAGCTACTCTATGTTGCCATACTAGCAGTGGTGATTGGGTGCTTTCATTATCTTACTAGGAGAAAAAGTTGATACATAAAAAGAATCAGGTTTAATCCTGATTCTTTTTTGTTTATATATTCTCACCGAGATTACATGATACCGAAGAAACGAGCTGCGATACCAACTGCAAAGAGGGCAAGGATGATTGTGATTGGAGATACTTTTTTCTTAAGCAACCACATGCAAAGGAAAGTAAGGAGAAGTCCCATCAATCCTGGAATCAATGAGTCCAACTGACCTTGAAGCGTTTGTGGTTGAACTCTATCTAGGCTCATACCACTAAGCGCTTGACCAAGAATGCCCTTCAACTCAGCTCCTGTAACAGGACCTTCTGGGAAGTTGATGTAGGCACCTTCTGACAATTGTTTGCCTGGAAGGTTGATAGTGAAGTTGATGGATACCCAACGTTGTACAAGAACGGCAAGGATGAACATACCAAGGATAGAAGCACCTTTAGTGATGTCTTTCAAGATACCACCAGACATGTCTTTAGTGATCTCAGATCCAGCTTTGTAACCGAACTCTTGTGTATACCATAGGAAGGCCATACGGATAGCATTCCATCCAAAGAAGAAGAGAAGGGGACCAACAATGTTACCAGATGCAGCAAGTGATGCACCAAGGGCTCCAAGGATAGGACGAACTGTAAACCAGAATACTGGGTCACCGATACCAGCAAGAGGTCCCATCATACCGATTTTAACCCCTTGGATAGCCGCGTCATCGATTTCTACACCGTTAGCGCGCTCTTCTTCAAGTGCAAGAGTAACCCCCATGATAGGAGCAGCTACGTATGGGTGAGTGTTGAAGAACTCAAGGTGACGCTCAAGAGCAGCCGCTTGGTCTTCTTTTTTAGTGTATAATTTTTTGATAGCTGGGATTAATGAGTAAGCCCAACCCAAGTTTTGCATACGTTCGTAGTTCCAAGAACCTTGAAGGAATTGTGAACGCCACCAAACTTTTTGACGATCTGATTTTGATAATTGAATTTTTTCAGCCATGATTGTTCCCCTTTCTAGTAGTCTTCTAGGATATCACCGATTGGGTCGTTAGAAGTCGCAGCTCCGCCGCCACCGTTTCCACCTTGTTTTGTAAGGTTAAGGTAGATGAAGGCAAGGGCAACACCGATGACACCAAGGGCAATCAAAGTCAATTGAGAGATAGCTGCAAGAGCAAAACCGATAGCGAAGAATGGCCATACTTCACGAGTTGCCATCATGTTGATAACCATAGCGTAACCAACGGCAACGACCATAGCACCACCGACAGCCATACCACCGTTCAACCAGTCTGGCATCAAACCAAGAGCGTCTTGAACAGCAGAAGCTGGGATAGCGATAAGGAAGGCAGCAGGGATTGCAATACGAAGACCTTGAAGAAGAAGTGCAACAAAGTGAGCACGCTCAACAGCTGCAATGTTTCCGTCTTTAGCAGCAGCATCAGCTGAGTGAACTAAGGCAACTGAGATTGTACGAACAATCATTGTCAAGAAAAGTCCAGCTACAGCAAGAGGGATAGCTGTTGCCGTTGCAACGGCGATACCATCAGTAGTAAAGTTACCACCTTTGATCAAGATGATTGCTGCAGCAACAGATGCAAGAGCAGCGTCAGGAGCTACGGCAGCTCCGATGTTTGCCCAACCAAGGGCGATCATTTGAAGAGATCCACCAAGCATAACCCCTGCTTCGAGGTTACCAGTTGCAAGTCCGATAAGGGTACATGCGACGATTGGTTGATGGAATTGGAATTGGTCGAGGATACCTTCAAGACCTGCAAGGAAGGCAACAACTACAACCAAGATAGCAGAAATGATTGAAATATCTGACATGGTTTTATTCCTTTTCTATTTAGTTTTAATAAAGTATTTAATCCTGTTTTCAAAAATGATAGAAACAGATTAACATTATTGAACGTTTGCTTTCTTAATCAAGTCAAACAAATCTTTTTTCGTGTCGTTTGGTACTTTACGTACATCAAATTCAACACCGAGGTCACGCATTTTTTCAAAGGTTGCAACGTCTTCTTTGTCCATAGACAAAACGTTGTTAATCATTGTCTTACCTGTTGAGTGAGCCATAGAACCAACGTTAAGGGTCTTGATTGGCACGCCACCTTCGATAGCACGAAGTGCATCTTGTGGAGTTTCAAACAAGATAAGGGCATGAGTTTCTCCGAAACGTGGGTCTTTTGCAACGTCGATCAATTTCTGGATTGGGACAACGTTGGCTTTTACTCCATTAGGAGCTGCTTGTTTGATCAATTCTTTACGCAACTCGTCGTTTGCAACGTTGTCTGAAGCAACGATGATACGATCTGCTTTTGAATCTGGAGTCCAAGCAGTGGCAACCTGACCGTGAAGGAGACGAGTGTCTAGACGAGCAAGGTTGATTTTCAGTTTACCGTCACCGATAACTGTTCCTTCTGGAATAGCAGCTTGTGAAACTGGAGCAGCTGCAGCAGTTGCAACTTCCTCAACTGGGTTAAGCTCTTCTGGAAGAGCCTTGATGCCATCTTTGGCTTCTTTAATGATATTCGCAGCGACTTTATCCACACCTGCATTCGCGTCCATAAGGCGCTCTGTGTAGGCTTGGATCAACATCGGCAAGTTCAGTCCTGTGATGATGGCAAACTTACGTTCTGGATTTTCTCCCATTACGCGGCTAGCTTGGTTGAATGGAGATCCACTCCAAAGGTCAGCCAATACTAGAACCTCATCTTCTGCGTCAAATGCAGCCACAGCGTTGTTGAATTTAGCGTAAAGGTCATCTGGACCTTCATTTGGCATAAAGGTTACAACTTGAACCTTTTCTTGTTCACCAAAGATCATAGATCCTGACTGATGAATACCCGCAGCAAATTCGCCGTGGCTCGCAATAATGATTCCGATACTCATTATTGTCATTCCTCCTTATAAAATGTTTGACTATATGTTTAAGAAAACTTTAAGCCTAACTTTAAGTATAAACCGTTTTCATATAAAAATCAACTACTTTTTCTAAAAAGATGTAAAAGTTTTCATAGAATGACTTTTTAAAAATATTAATATATAAATGCTTTTGAGAGATAAATGAAAATGGTAATAGAAAATTTAATATAAAAATACAGAAAATGAGCCGCTTTTGTGAAAATGGAATGAAAACAAAAAGGAAAGATTGCGACCGTGCAATCTTCCCTTTTATAGGAATAAATTTTGTAAAGCGTGGGCAACTCCATCTTCTTCGTTGGTCAGAGGAAGTTGTTCGTCTGCATATGGAAGAAGAGCAGGATTGGCGTTTTTCATAGCATATCCCTTGCCTGCAAATGCCAACATTTCAGTGTCATTATGCTCATCACCAAAGGCGATTAAGTCTTTTTTATCACGATTCATCACATTGAGCAAGTACTCTAGAGCAAAGGCTTTGTTTACACCTTTGGGAGTACACTCGAGGATGTTGAGGGGACCGCCCCAGGTATTGATAGCTAGTTGGTGCTGATAAAAACGATTCATTTCGTCCGCTAAAGCGTATTTGTCTTCAGCCCTTGTTTGCAAAAGGATGCAGTTGGGATCTTTGGTTACTCGTTCAGGTTTGAATTGATTTTCCGGCCGGAAGTTCTCTACGCCAAATAGTTTAGGATCCGCAATTTCTTCATTCGGAGTCGTGATATAGAATTTTTTTCGATATTCTCCTGCAATAAAATCAGCCTGGATGTCCTCCGTGCGCTTGACCATGTCTAGGAGGTATTTTTTGTCCAAGGTCAAGCACTTTTCATGCTCCCAAGCCTGTCCTGGTAGATGGGTAAGAGAACCATTAAAGTTAATCATGGGAGTATGCAATTCTAGCTCACGGTAGAAATCTTTTGCCATACGATACGGACGTCCCGTCGTGATGATAACATGGTGTCCTTTTTCTGAAATTTTTTTGATTGTCTCTTTGGTGAAATCGGAGAGCTTGCTTTCACTATTCAGCAGGGTTCCGTCCAAATCGACTGCGATAATTTTTTTAGTCATATAAACCTTCCTAGTCGTTTCCAGATAAGATGTCTTCTATTATATCAAAAAGAAGGAAGAAAAGCAGATAAGAACAAAAACTACAGTTGCTTTGATTTATTAAACAAATCAAACAAACATATTGAAAAGGTGAATGATAAATGATATAATACTAATATTGTTCGTAAAAAACAAAAGGAGATTAAAGATGGACAAACTATTTAAACTAAAAGAGCACGGGACAGATGTTCGTACAGAGGTGCTTGCTGGTTTAACAACATTCTTTGCAATGAGTTATATTCTCTTTGTAAACCCTCAAATGCTTTCCCAAACGGGTATGCCTGTTCAAGGTGTGTTCTTGGCAACGATTATCGGTTCTGTAGTCGGTACCTTGATGATGGCTTTCTATGCTAATTTGCCCTACGCACAAGCACCAGGTATGGGATTGAATGCCTTCTTTACATTTACAGTTGTATTTGGGATGGGCTATACTTGGAAAGAAGCTCTTGGTATGGTCTTCATTTGTGGAATTATTTCACTGATTATTACCTTGACAAATGTTCGTAAAATGATCATCGAATCTATTCCCACAACACTTCGTTCAGCTATTTCGGCTGGTATTGGTGTTTTCCTTGCCTATGTTGGGATTAAGAATGCTGGTCTCTTGAAATTCTCAATCGATCCAGGTACTTATACTGTAGCAGGTGAAGGAGCGGACAAGGCTCAAGCTGCACTTACAGCAAACTCAGCAGCTGTTCCAGGCTTGGTAGACTTCAATACTCCAGCCGTATTGGTGGCTCTTGCAGGTCTGGCTATTACCATCTTCTTTGTTGTTAAAGGCATCAAGGGTGGAATTATTCTTTCTATTTTAACAACGACTGTCCTTGCTATTGCTGTTGGTGTTGTCAAATTGTCAGGGATCGACTTTGCTAGCAATAATCTTTCATCAGCGGTTAATGATTTAGGAACTTTGTTTGGTGCTGCTCTTGGTTCAGAAGGTTTAGGATCTTTGATTTCAAACACTTCGCGTTTACCAGAAACCTTGATGGCTATTCTTGCCTTCTCACTAACGGATATTTTTGATACAATCGGTACTCTTATCGGTACTGGTGAAAAAGTTGGTATCGTTGCGACAAGTGGGGAAAACCATGAGTCAGTTAAATTGGACAAGGCTCTTTACTCTGACTTGGTGGCAACTTCAGTAGGTGCCATTGCAGGTACATCAAACGTGACAACCTATGTTGAGTCTGCGGCGGGTATCGGTGCTGGTGGACGTACTGGGTTGACAGCCCTAGTGGTTGCGATCTGTTTTGCTCTATCTAGCTTCTTTAGCCCACTTCTAGCGATTGTTCCGACAGCTGCAACAGCACCAATTTTGATCATCGTCGGAATCATGATGCTTTCTAACTTGAAAAATATCCCTTGGGATGATATGGCTGAAGCGGTTCCTGCCTTCTTCACATCTATCTTTATGGGATTCAGCTACTCTATCACACAAGGGATTGCTGTTGGTTTCTTGACATATACCTTGACAAAAGTTGTCAAAGGTCAAGCCAAGGATGTGCACGTGATGATTTGGATTTTGGATGCCTTGTTTATCCTTAACTATATCAGTATGGCGCTATAAATGGTATAATAGAAAAAGGGGAGTCTCCCCTTTTTAATTATAAGGAGGTACATCATGAAAGATAAGACGATTTGGCAAGAGGTTTTGAACAGAGGGAAATGGGTGCTCATCCTTTTGGTAGCTTTTGTTCTATCTCAATTTCCCATAGGACTTGCTTTGTTTTTAGCAAACAAACAGTTTCCGATTTTACAGTCAGGGCTCTTAGTTGGTGCCCTATCCATAGTCGTTTTGATTGTATTTATTATTGGTGCACGAAAAACACAACTTGCTACTTTTAATCTATCCTTTTTTAAGGCAAAAGACTTGGCTCGCTTGGTACTGAGTTATCTGGTGATTTTTGCGACAAATCTCTTGGGTTCACTCCTGCTTCGACTAACAAATGAGGCAACAACCAATAACCAATCAATACTGAATGGTTTGGTTCAGAATAGTTCCTTGATTTCAACTTTCTTCCTACTAGTCTTGATTGCGCCGATTTGTGAAGAAATTTTGTGTCGTGGAATTATTCCTAAAAAGATCTTCCGTGGAAAAGAAAAACTTGGCTTTGTTGTTGGTGCAATCGTCTTTGCCTTACTCCATATGCCAACCAATTTACCTTCTGTGATTATTTATGGAGGAATGTCAACGGTTTTGACTTGGACAGCCTATAAGACTGAGCGTTTGGAGATGTCCATTTTGCTTCATATGATTCTCAATGGTATTGCATTTTGTTTGTTGGCCTTATTGGTATTGATTAGTAGAAATCTAGGTCTATCATTCTAAACAATTGGCCTACTTGGAAAAGATGAATACTAACGTGTCCATCTTTTTTCTTTTTATGGTAAAATAGAGAAATAATATGATGAAAAGCCTTAAGGAAGTGACCGTTATGTCCAATAAAGTCAACCACAAAAAAACAGCTATTTGTGGAATTATCAATGTAACCCCAGACTCCTTTTCGGATGGTGGGCAGTTTCTTGCTCTTGACCAGGCGCTCCAGCAAGCTCGTAAATTGATAGCTGAAGGAGCGAGTGTGCTAGATATCGGTGGAGAATCGACCCGGCCCCGGCCGGGCAGTAGCTATGTTGAGATAGAAGAGGAAATCCAGCGTGTTGTTCCAGTGATTAAAGCTATCCGTGAGGAAAGTGATGTTCTCATTTCCATTGATACTTGGAAAAGTCAGGTGGCAGAGGCTGCCTTGGCTGCTGGTGCCAATCTGGTCAATGATATCACGGGTCTCATGGGAGATGAGAAAATGGCGGATGTGGTTGCTAAGGCTGGAGCGAAGGTGGTTATCATGTTTAATCCAGTTATGGCTCGTCCTCAGCATCCTAGTTCGCTCATCTTTCCTCATTTTGGTTTTGGACAAGCTTTTACAGAAGAAGAGTTAGCTGGCTTTGAAAAAATGCCAATCGAAGACTTGATGGAGGCTTTCTTTGAACGAGCTCTAGCGAGAGCGGATCAAGCTGGGATTGCAAGAGAAAATATTCTACTGGATCCAGGAATTGGCTTTGGTCTGACTAAGAAAGAAAATCTGCTTCTTCTACGGGATCTGGATAAACTCCATCAGAAAGGCTATCCAATCTTTCTTGGTGTTTCGCGCAAGCGGTTTGTTATTAATATCCTGGAGGAAAATGGCTTTGAAGTTAATCCTGAGACCGAACTTGGTTTCCGCAATCGGGACACAGCTTCGGCTCATGTAACCAGTATCGCTGCGAGACAGGGTGTGGAAGTGGTGCGCGTACATGACGTAGCCAGTCACAGGATGGCGGTTGAAATTGCCTCTGCTATCCGTTTGGCCGATGATGCAGAAAATCTAGATTTAAAACAATATAAGTAAGATGAACGAAATTCAAAACAATCAGTGGATTGCCCACTACCGAACGGACCAACCGCATTTTGGTTTGGAGCGAATGGTGGAACTCCTAGCTCTGCGAGGCAACTCCCATCTCAAACTCAAGGTTATCCACATCGGTGGGACCAATGGCAAGGGTTCAACCATTGCTTTTTTGAAAAAGATGCTGGAAAAGCTAGGACTGAGAGTTGGCGTGTTTAGCTCGCCCTATCTCATTCACTACACAGACCAGATTAGCATCAATGGGGAATCTATCCCAGAAGCGAAGCTAGAAACCCTCATGGCAGACTATCAGTCTTTGCTGGAGGGAGAAGCGGTCGCTAATTTACAGGGCACAACCGAGTTTGAGATTATCACAGCCATAGCCTATGACTACTTTGCTTCAGAGCAAGTAGATGTGGCTATCATGGAAGTCGGCATGGGTGGGCTTTTAGATAGTACCAATGTCTGCCAGCCAATTTTAACAGGCATCACAACCATTGGACTGGACCATGTAGCCCTACTTGGGGACACCTTGGAAGCCATAGCAGAGCAGAAAGCTGGTATTGTCAAACAAGGTATTCCCTTGGTGACAGGTCGTATTGCTCCAGAAGCTTTGGCTGTGATTGACCGCATTGCGGAAGGGAAAGATGCGCCGAGATTTGCCTACGGGACAGATTATCAGGTCCGCCATCAAAAGAGTATGGTTACAGGCGAAGTCTTTGACTATACAAGTGTTGTCAGACAAGGTCGCTTCCAGACTGGCCTGTTGGGTTTGCACCAGATAGAGAATGCTGGGATGGCCATAGCTTTACTTGATAATTTTTGTCAAGAAGAAGGTCGAGAACTAGCAAGCAATCACTTGCTTGCTCAAGCTCTGGAAGAAACAAGATGGCCGGGGCGTCTGGAGGTCGTGTCAAGAGAACCCTTGATGATTTTGGATGGAGCCCACAATCCCCATGCTATCAAGGCTTTATTAGCAACCTTGCAAGAACGCTTTGCGGATTATCATAAGGAAATCCTCTTTACTTGTATCAAAACCAAGGCCTTGGAGGATATGTTGGACTTGCTGGGGGCCATGCCAGATACCGAGCTTACCCTGACACATTTTGACGATAGTCGGGCGACTGATGAAAACGTGCTGGAAGAGGCAGCCAAGTCTAGAAATCTCAGCTACCAAGGTTGGCAGGATTTTCTAGAGCAGAAATTGACAGATAAAAATGAAGAGAAACAAACAGTTAGGATTGTCACAGGTTCCTTGTATTTCTTGAGCCAAGTGAGAGCCTATCTGATGGAGAGGAAGAACGAGAATGGATACACAAAAGATTGAAGCAGCTGTAAAAATGATTATCGAGGCTGTTGGTGAGGACGCTAACCGCGAGGGCTTGCAGGAAACACCTGCTCGTGTAGCCCGTATGTACCAAGAGATTTTTTCAGGTCTTGGCCAAACTGCTGAGGAACACCTGTCAAAATCCTTTGAGATTATTGATGATAATATGGTAGTAGAAAAGGATATTTTTTTCCACACCATGTGTGAACACCACTTCTTGCCTTTTTATGGGAGAGCGCACATTGCCTATATTCCAGATGGTCGGGTGGCAGGTTTGTCCAAACTTGCCCGTACGGTTGAAGTTTATTCTAAAAAACCACAAATTCAAGAACGGTTGAATATCGAAGTGGCCGATGCCTTGATGGACTATCTGGGGGCTAAGGGAGCCTTTGTTGTCATTGAGGCCGAGCATATGTGTATGAGCATGCGTGGTGTCAGAAAACCAGGTACTGCAACCTTGACGACAGTAGCTCGTGGTCTATTTGAAACAGATAAGGACCTAAGAGATCAGGCTTATCGTTTAATGGGACTATAATACCCTTCGAAAATCAAATTCAAACCACGTCAGCTTCACCTTGTCGTAGGTGCGGTTACTGACTTCGTCAGTTTTATCTACAACCTCAAAGCAGTGCTTTGAGCAACCTGCGACTAGCTTCCTAGTTTGCACTTTGATTTTCATTGAGTATCAAAAGAATCCGCTTCATGCGGATTTTTCTAGAAAGGACTAATTATGGATCAACTGCAGATTAAAGATTTGGAAATTTTTGCCTATCATGGTCTTTTTCCTAGTGAGAAGGAATTGGGGCAGAAGTTTGTTATTTCCGCAAGATTATCCTATGATATGACCAGGGCGGCTACAGAATTGGATTTAACAGCCTCTGTCCATTACGGAGAACTGTGTCAGCAGTGGACGAATTGGTTTCAGGAAAGCACTGAGGATTTGATTGAAACGGTAGCTTACAAACTCGTTGAACGTACCTTTGAGACCTATCCTCTTGTCCAAGAGATTGAGTTGGAACTAAAAAAACCGTGGGCTCCAGTGCATTTAACATTGGATACCTGCTCAGTAACAATCCACCGTCGTAAGCAGCGAGCCTTTATCGCCCTAGGAAGCAATATGGGGGACAAGCAAGCGAACTTGGAGCAAGCCATTGACAAACTGCGAGCTCGAGGTATCCATATTCTCAAAGAATCCAGTGTCTTGGCGACGGAACCTTGGGGTGGTGTGGAACAGGACAGCTTTGTCAATCAGGTGATTGAAGTAGAAACCTGGTTACCAGCACCAGTCTTGTTAGAAACATTATTAGCTATTGAGTCAGAAATGGGACGGGTGAGAGAAGTGCATTGGGGGCCTCGTTTGATTGATTTGGACCTACTCTTTGTGGAGGACCAGATTATTTACACAGACGAGCTTATCTTGCCTCATCCTTATATAGCAGAACGCCTCTTTGTTCTTGAGCCGTTAGTGGAAATAGCTCCCCATTTTATCCATCCGATCCTAAAGCAACCAATTCGTTACTTGGTTGACCAGTTGGAGCAAGGAAATGCCTAAGCTTTCCGAGACCTATAGCAAGTGGAAGAGTATCGGGGAGGGACTACTTGCTATTATTTTAGGGCTTCTCTTGATCCGATTTGGACAAGTCATTCCGCGAATGGGGTACCAGTTGCTGCTGGGCTACTTTTCCTTGTCAGCAGTTTGGCACTTGTTGACTCGCTGGTTTCAGGATAAAAAACGTCGGGAAAATATCTTTGTAACCTCGGGCAAGCTGGCGGTTGCGGCTCTGGTGTTTGACTCTATCATCTTGCAAGACCTTGCCCTCTATCTCCTGGTTTTTATCATTGCGAGCTACCAGCTGTTTACGGGCATCATTAGTCTTGTGACCTGGTCTCTCTATCGAAAAAATGCCATTCATCCTCGGATCCATCATCTCTTTGATGCTGTATGGATGATAGGATTCGGTCTTTATAGCATCTCTCCTTTTCACGATGCAGCGAATTTTGAATTGCTCTTGCTTGGATTTTACTTGCTCATGCTAGGAGCCAGTAGCCTCCGGGACGGTTTCTTTTTTGAAAAGATAGAAAACAATCCCAAGCTGAAACGACGAATGCGAATGACTCTGCCAATCTTTGTGACGGCTTTGATCCCTATCAGTACATTGCGAAAACTAAATGAGTGGCTGTCAAATCATGAAAGTCAAGAAGGGGAAGTTCATTCGGAAAGAAAAAACGACCAGACGGTCGATCTGGAAATTTTTATCCATACCTCAGAAACCTCCTTCTTCCTCGCCATGGGACATGTGGATATTTGTTATCAAGGGAAGGTCATTTCCTATGGTTCCTATGATCCCCACTCGGAGCGTTTATTCGGCATGGTTGGAGACGGTGTTTTGTTTAAGGCCAATCGGGAAAAATACATCGAGCTTTGTAAGAGGGAAAGTCAGAAGACTTTGTTTGCTTATGGTCTGAGTTTGACGAACCAACAGAAAACAGCCATCCAAGCGCGTTTAGCGGAGATAGAAGACCTGTTAATTCCTTGGGAACCAAGCTCGCAGTTGATGAAAAGAAGAGAGGGAGAGGTAAAGCACACCTACTCCTACCAACTGAAAGAGGAAGCAGATGCGACCCTCTATAAATTCAGCTCATCCGAGTTTAAGACCTACTTTGTTCTCAGTACCAATTGTGTTCTGCTAGCAGACTCTATCGTAGGAAAAGCTGGAACTGATATATTGAGTCCCCAAGGTTTCATTGTGCCAGGGACTTATCAGGATTACCTTGATTTAGAGTATACAAAACCAAACGGTCTAGTTGTCAGTCGCTCCATTTATTAGAAAAAGAAAACTCTAGTTCCTCAGCAGTTTGCGCCGAGAAGCTAGAGTTTTTTAAAATAGGTCATTTTCTTCTGGAAGGAGGATGGTCTCTCTGCCGTCTAGGTCTAAAACAAGGACCCTAGGCGGGTAAAGCGGATCAAAAGGATGATTGAAATCAAAATCGATGCTAGTCGGAAGGTGCTGGCTAGAAAAATGGAAGGTGATGGTTCCCTTATTGTTGAGCAGTTGAAACTCAAGTTCTTCTTCTAATTCAAAGACATTTTTCAGGAAATGATCGATAATATACCATAAAGAGTCAATGACATCATCAGGCAAGCTGGTCACGACACCAAAGCTAGCGGAACGTCTCTGTGTATTTGTAAAAGCCATGTTTTCCTCCCCCTTTTATTTTCCTTATCATACAGCAAAATGTCTTAAAAATCAAGAAATCCTACTCGCTTTTTCAAAATGGGAATAAACTGTGAAATTTTTTCAAAGTTTCTCTAAAAAATACTTGAAAGTGTTTACAATAAGTGATAAAATGGAGTAAGTAGATGCGTGAAAGCGAAATTTTCATTATAGAAAGGAAACGGAATGAACACAGATGATACAGTAACGATTTATGACGTCGCCCGTGAAGCAGGAGTTTCAATGGCAACGGTTAGCCGTGTCGTTAATGGCAACAAGAATGTTAAAGAGAACACTCGAAAAAAAGTCCTAGAAGTGATTGATCGCTTGGACTATCGTCCAAATGCGGTAGCACGTGGTTTGGCTAGCAAGAAAACAACGACAGTCGGAGTTGTGATTCCTAACATTACCAATGGTTATTTCTCAACGCTTGCTAAGGGAATTGACGACATTGCTGAAATGTACAAGTATAACATTGTCCTAGCAAATAGTGATGAGGATGATGAAAAGGAAGTTTCAGTGGTTAACACTCTCTTTTCAAAACAAGTCGATGGGATTATCTTTATGGGCTATCACTTGACTGAAAAGATTCGTTCAGAGTTTTCTCGTTCACGGACACCGGTTGTTCTTGCTGGTACTGTGGATGTAGAACATCAACTTCCAAGTGTAAATATCGACTACAAACAAGCAACGATTGATGCTGTGAGCTATCTTCTCAAAGAAAATGAGAAAATTGCTTTTGTGAGTGGACCACTCGTCGATGATATCAATGGCAAGGTTCGTTTGATCGGTTACAAGGAAGCCTTGAAAAAAGCTGGACATTCTTATAGCGAGGGTTTGGTCTTTGAATCAAAATACAACTATGACGATGGCTATGTCTTGGCAGAACGCTTGATTTCATCACAAGCTACAGCCGCAGTTGTAACAGGTGATGAATTGGCAGCGGGTGTGTTGAATGGTTTGGCTGACCATGGTGTATCTGTGCCAGAAGAGTTTGAAATCATCACGACAGATGACTCTCAGATTGCACGATTCACTCGTCCAAACTTGACGACTATTGCCCAACCTCTTTATGACTTAGGTGCTATCAGCATGCGTATGTTGACTAAGATTATGCATAAGGAAGAGTTGGAAGAACGTGAAGTTCTCCTACCTCATGGTTTGACAGAACGTCGCTCTACACGAAAACGTAAATAGAAAAAATCAGGGAATCGTGAAGATTTCCTGATTTTGCGTTCTAGAGAAGAGGATTAGCCTTCCATATAGTCTTTTAAGGCCTGTCCTTTTAGTCCAGCATTAAGGGCAATTAATAATTTGAGGCGAGCTTTTTGAGCGTTGAGTTCTTTGACAAAGAAAACACCAGCTCGTTGTAACTGTACCCCTCCACCCTGGTAGGCGTAGACAGGTTCAGCAATACCATTAAAACAACGTGAGACCAAGGCGACTGGGATTCCTTTTTGCAGGAGATTTTCCAACTTTTGAGCTGTTTCTTTGGGAATATTGCCTGCTCCAAAGGCCTGAATGACTAAGCCATCCAGCTGTTCCAAGTCCAACATATCGATCAGCTCGTCTGTCATACCTGCATAGGCTGAGATGATGGGAACTAGACCTTGAATATGCTCGAGATCAAACCGGACACGAGGTTCAGCCGTTTTAAAGTAGAGGATTTCTTGCTTCATGATAAGGCCAAGTGGTCCATGTGTTGGGGTTTGAAAGGTGCTGACGTTGGTCGTATGAGTTTTAGTAACATACTTGGCTGCGTGGATCTCGTCGTTCATGACGACCAGTACACCCTTGTCGGCTGCTTTGTCATCGCTGACAACTCGCAGAGCGCTCAGATAGTTATAAACACCGTCGCTACCAAGTTCGTTTGAACTACGCATGGCCCCTGTTAGAACGATGGGGATGGGTGGAATTTTCATGGTATCAAGGAAGTAAGCTGTTTCTTCTAAGGTATCTGTACCGTGTGTGATGACAACACCATCGTAGTTATCAGCTTCCTCTTTGATTTTATGATAGAGTGCAAGCATATGCTTGGGTTTGATATGGGGACTTGGCAGATTAAAAAAGTCTAGAGCATGAACCTCAATCCCTTCAAGCGGATTGGAAACATGGTTCATAGGATTGTCCTGACTAGTTACAACGGCACCAGTGGCGTCTGCTTGCATGGAAATGGTTCCACCTGTATGCAAAACAAGGATTTTCTTAGGCATGATTTACTCACTCTTTCTGAAATGTGGTATAATCATTGTAACACAAAAGGGGAGAATGGGATAGGATGGAAGTCAAAGCTGTTTTTTTTGATATCGATGGAACGCTAGTCAACGATCGCAAGAGTGTTTTGAAATCCACTAAGGACGCGATTAAGATTGTCAAAGAACAAGGGGTGCTTGTTGGAGTAGCGACAGGACGAGGACCGTTTTTTGTCAAGGAATTGATGGAAGACTTGGACTTGGATTTTGCGGTGACCTACAATGGCCAATACATTTTTAATAAAGAAAAGGTACTCTTTGCAAGTCCGATTGCTAAGTCAAGCCTGCGTCAACTGATTGCTTATGCTAAAAAGGAGCGTAAAGAAATCGCTCTTGGAACCGAGCACGCCGTTGTTGGTTCGAAGATTATGTCATTTGGTCTCGGCTCCTTTTCTCAACTGGTTAGTCGTTTTATTCCGACTGTGCTGACAAGAACCGTTAGCCGTTCCTTTAATCGAATGGTCAGCAAGGCAGTTCCTCAAAAGGAAGACGACTTGCTTAAATTGATTAATCAACCCATTTATCAAGTTTTGATGCTGATGACGCCAGAGGAATCTGAGAAGGCAGCAGCTGATTTTGAAGATTTGAAATTAACTCGAAGCAATCCTTTTGCAGCAGATATCATCAACCAAGGAAACTCCAAACTAGAAGGCATTCGCCGAGTAGGAAAAGAATATGGCTTTGATCTCAATCAAGTCATGGCCTTCGGTGATTCAGATAACGACCTGGAAATGTTGGCGGGTGTCGGTATGTCAGTCGCTATGGGAAATGGCAGTAGCAGTGCCAAAGAGGTTGCTAAACACATTACAGCAAGCAATCAACAAGATGGCATCCACAAGGCGCTTGAGCACTTTGGCGTTTTAGCTTCAGAAAAAGTGTTTGTCAGTCGGGACTACCACTTTAATAAAGTCAAGACCTTCCACCACATGATGGATGAACGAACTCAAGAAGAGCCACAGGCATGGGATGCTGAAGGTGCAACCCACCGCGCAGACTTTAAAATTGAAGAATTAGTAGAGTTTGTCCGTGCGGCAAGTTCTTCGGAGGAAGAATTCCAAAACTCCCTTGCAAGCATGCATGAGGCACTTGATAAGGCAGCAGAGAAAGTGGCAAAAAAGACGCCTGCTAAGCAAAATCTGGTCGGTCAAGTGGATGCTTTGATCGACACACTGTATTTTACATACGGTAGTTTTGTTTTGATGGGAGTGGATCCAGAACGCATTTTTGATATTGTTCATGAAGCAAATATGGGAAAGGTCTTCCCTGATGGAAAAGCTCATTTTGACCCGGTTACGCACAAAATTTTAAAACCAGATGACTGGGAAGAAAAATATGCTCCAGAACCTGCCATTAAACAGGAGCTACAACGTCAGCTTAAGGCTTATGAGCGACATAAAGAAAGAAACAGAAATAATAAGTAATAAAAAGGAGCTCTAGGCTCCTTTTCTTACTATTTACAATGTTTTTTCACTTTCTCTCACGACCAGCAAATCGACTTTTGCATGGCGGAGAATATATTCAGATGAAGAACCGACTAAGAGGCGTTCAAAGGCATTGAGACCTGTAGCACCAACTAAAATCAAGTCAACATTTTCTGCGTCCGGAATCGTCCGAGCGAGGAGAGTTTTGGGATTTCCCATTTCGATGACGATGTGGATATCAGTTAAACCAGCATCTTTTGCACGCTTTTCGTACTCTTTCATCATACTTTCAGCATCGGCTTGGAGTTCTTCGTAAACTTCAGCATCAAAGGTAGATACGCTTTGAAGAGCGCGTGTGTCAATAACATGGACAATGGTGAGCCTGGATTCATTGCGTAGAGCAGTGTAAACACCTTTGACGAAAGCCAAGTCCGCTTCTTTAGAACCATCAATTGCGACCATAACATTTTGGTAACGTTGTGCCATAATGAAACCTCCTGAAATTTTCTTGCTTTTATTGTAACCCTTTTCACTAAAGAAGTAAAGTAAAAATCATATTTTAAACCATATTGTTGGTCATAGACTTAGTGCGTATATAGAAATAAAAGAAAAGAGAATTGGTGAGGATTCTCTTTGTCAATGTTTTTTCTTTTGCTTCCTCGTTTATGGAAGCTTGTCGCAGCGACTTTCTAGTGGTATAATGTTACTATCCTGACGAATTGAGGAAAAAAGATGAAAGAATTTAACAAATCTAGCAAGCTAGAGCATGTTGCTTATGATATCCGTGGTCCTGTTTTAGAAGAAGCCATGCGGATGCGAGCAAACGGAGAAAAGATTTTACGCCTGAATACAGGGAATCCAGCAGAATTTGGCTTTACAGCGCCAGATGAGGTCATTCATGATTTGATTATGAATGCGCGTGATAGTGAGGGATATTCTGATTCTAAAGGGATTTTCTCAGCCCGCAAGGCTATCATGCAGTATTGCCAACTGAAGAAATTCCCAAATGTGGATATTGATGATATTTACCTTGGAAATGGTGTCAGTGAACTGATTGTCATGTCCATGCAGGGGCTTTTGGACAATGGAGATGAGGTCTTGGTACCTATGCCGGACTATCCTCTCTGGACAGCAGCTGTCAGCCTAGCTGGGGGAAATGCCGTTCACTATATCTGTGATGAAGCTGCAGAATGGTACCCTGATATTGACGATATCAAGTCAAAAATTACTTCCAATACCAAGGCTATTATTCTCATCAATCCAAACAACCCAACTGGAGCCCTCTATCCCAAGGAACTCTTGTTGGAGATTATCGAGATTGCCCGTCAAAACGACTTAATTATCTTTGCGGATGAAATCTACGATCGTATGGTCATGGATGGTCATGAGCATGTCTCAGTAGCTAGTCTGGCTCCAGATGTCTTCTGTGTCAGCATGAATGGTCTTTCAAAATCTCACCGTATCGCTGGTTTCCGTATAGGATGGATGGTCTTATCTGGACCTAAGACACATGTCAAGGGCTATATTGAAGGTCTTAATATGCTGTCTAACATGCGTCTTTGCTCTAACGTTTTGGCCCAGCAAGTCGTACAAACCTCGTTAGGTGGGCACCAGTCGGTGGACGAATTGCTCCTTCCTGGTGGACGGATCTACGAGCAAAGAAACTTCATTTACAATGCCATTCAAGATATCCCAGGTTTATCTGCTGTCAAACCCAAAGCCGGACTTTATATTTTCCCTAAAATTGACCGCAATATGTATCGCATTGATGATGATGAACAGTTTGTCCTCAATTTCTTGAAGCAGGAAAAGGTTCTCTTGGTTCATGGTCGCGGTTTTAACTGGCAAGAACCAGACCATTTCCGTATTGTTTATCTTCCTCGTGTAGATGAATTAGCACAAATCCAAGAAAAGATGACTCGTTTCTTGGAACAGTATCGTAGATAGGGCTTACATGAGAAAAAGCTGGGAACATTTGCCTAGAGCTATTGACAAAAGTATCAGAATAAGATAGAATAGTAAAGTATGTTTAGTAACTGATCACTTTATAGCCGGCTAAACGAATACAAAATCTATGAGGAGGTATTCATCGTGAAACGTACTTATCAACCAAGTAAAATTCGTCGTGCGCGCAAACACGGATTCCGTAACCGTATGTCAACTAAAAACGGTCGTCGCGTATTGGCAGCTCGTCGTCGTAAAGGACGCAAAGTTTTGGCTGCATAATCCAAACAAATTCAGCAAAGAAGCCAGTAGGAACTCGAGTCTACTGGCTTTTGTTTTGCTCAACAAGTATAGATAGTGGATTCATACATTTCAGTATGAGTTTTGTATCATGAAATAAGTCTCTGATCTATAAGAAAATTTGAGAAGTTCAGATAAAAAAGCTCAAAATCAAAAACAAATGATTTTGAGTTTTTGTTTATTCTTTTAAGTGATAAGAGTAGCTAGCGACAACGACGTCTTCGTGCCATCTGAGAGCGTATTTAAGTTTGAGGCTCATTTGATTGTGCAGGATATTTTGCCAAGGCTTGTTAGGGATAAACTGTGGGACAAGGACTGTAACGGTGTAGTTTTTTTGCTTAGCTTCTTGGGCGATTCGTTTGACATACTTAACGCTAGGGGTGATGATGTCGCGGTAGCTAGTGTTGATATTCTTCAGAGTGATATTTGGGAAGTAATCGGCAAATTCCTGGAGGATTTCTTGGTCTTTTTCGGCCGTTTCTTTAGTAGAAATGTGCATGGCCAACACTTCGTCACCGATACTTTGAGCGTAGTTGATGGCTCCGATACTTACTCGAGTGACATTTCCTACTAGGACAAGGACAAGGTTACCGTCATAAGTGCGTTTTTCAATTCCTTCGTAGAGTCGTAGTTGTTTTGCCACTTTTTGGTAATGGTTGTGAATGGACAAAAAGAGGAAGGTTAAAACTAGGATAATTGGGAAGAATGGCCAGATATCACCCAGTCTGAAGAGGAGTAAAATGAGGACAATGGCATAACAAATGATGGCCCCAAGGATATTAGCGAAGGCAGATTTTAAGAAGTTTGCTCCTTTTTCCTTTTTCCAATGGCGAATCATCCCAGTCTGAGAAAGGGCAAAGGGAACGAAGACTCCGATAGTATAAAGAGGAATCAAGCGCTCAGTATTCCCATTAAAAATGAGAAGAAGGATCATAGCTCCAAAAGCCAGAGTTAAGATACCGTTGGAGTAGCCAAGGCGATCCCCTTTTTCCATAAAGAGATGGGGCATGTACTTGTTTTTGGCCATATTGTAGGACAGCATAGGGAAGGCTGAAAAGCCAGTATTTGCAGCTACGGCTAGAATCAAGGCAGTCGAGAACTGGAAGAGATAGTAGCTAGCATGACCAAAGAATGAATCACCAAGAATGCCCTTGGCCATTTGCGAGAGGATGGTTTCTCCGTGTTGAGGCGTGATACCCATCCAGTAGTTTAGGAAGGTAATGCCTGCAAAAAGAAATCCTAAAATCAGCGACATGATGGTCAAAGTCTGAGCAGCATTCTTTTCTTTCGGAGTTTTAAAAAATGGTACCGCATTTGAAATAGCTTCAACCCCTGTCAGAGAGGCAGAGCCACTGGTAAAGGCTCTTAGTAGGAGAACGATGGAAAGGCTCGGAACAGTTTGTCCAATGGTTGAAGTTGCCTGATAGTTTAGGGAACCTGTAAACAGTTGAAAGACCCCATAAAGCAAGAGAAAGACGGTACTGAAGATAAAGAGGTAGACGGGAATCATCAGAGAGCTGGCAGATTCTTTCAATCCTCTTAAATTCAAGAGCATGAGCAGGCAGACTAGGAAAATAGAGATATGAAGATTGTAGGGATGGAGGGCAGGTATGGCTGCTGTAATAGCATCAGCTCCAGAAGCGACGGATACGGCTACTGTCAGCATATAGTCAACAAGGAGACTGCCTCCTGCAATCAAGCCCAGTTCAGGGGAGAGATTTTCCCGAGTGACCATATAAGCCCCTCCTCCTTGAGGATAGGCATGAATGATTTGACGATAGGAAATGGTCAAACTAGCGAGCAGTAAGAGGACAAAAATACCGATAGGGAGGCTCCACCAAATAGCGAGAGGAGAGAGACTAACTAAAACGAGAATGACTTGTTCAGGCCCATAGGCAATAGAAGACAAGGCATCACTGGATAACATTGCAAGTGCCTGCATTTTTCCAAGTAATCCCCCTTCGCCGTCTGTGAGAGACTTGAGTGGTCGACCGATAAAGGTATATTTTAATTTTCTAAACATTTTCTTTTCCTTTGATGAAAATTTCAATAAGTGTTATTATACTGCTTTGAAAAAGGGCAGTCAAGGGAGAATGACTGATTTTTGGATATTTTTCCAAGCCGAGGGATGCTATTTTTGGTATAATAGATGGAAGAATGAGGTTAGAAGAGATGATTTTTGATACGCACACACATTTAAATGTAGAAGAATTTGCAGGACGTGAGGCCGAAGAAATCGCCTTGGCTGCTGAAATGGGTGTGACACAGATGAATATTGTTGGTTTTGATACACCGACCATTGAGCGAGCCCTAGAGTTAGCAGATGAGTATGAGCAGCTCTACGCAACTATTGGCTGGCATCCGACGGAGGCAGGGACTTACACAGATGAGGTCGAAGCTTACTTGCTTGAAAAACTAAAACATCACAAGGTTGTTGCTTTAGGTGAGATTGGTCTGGACTACCATTGGATGACAGCACCTAAGGAAGTGCAGGAGCAGGTTTTTCGTCGTCAGATTCAGTTGTCTAAGGACTTGGATTTGCCTTTTGTGGTCCACACTCGTGATGCGCTGGAAGATACTTATGAGATTATCAGGAGCGAGGGCGTTGGTCCTCGTGGTGGGATTATGCATTCATTTTCAGGCTCTCTCGAGTGGGCTGAGAAGTTTGTCGAGCTTGGTATGACTATTTCTTTCTCAGGAGTGGTGACCTTTAAAAAAGCTACAGATGTCCAAGAAGCTGCTAGAGAGCTTCCTTTGGATAAAATTTTGGTAGAGACGGATGCGCCCTACCTGGCTCCTGTTCCTAAACGTGGCCGTGAGAATAAAACAGCCTACACACGCTATGTGGTGGACTTTATTGCTGACTTGCGTGGGATGACGACCGAGGAATTAGCAGCAGCAACGACTGCAAATGCAGAGCGAATTTTTGGATTGGAAAAACAATCATGAAAGAAAAAATTTCCCAAGTCATCGTGGTTGAAGGTCGCGATGATACGGCTAATCTCAAACGTTACTTTGATGTAGAGACCTATGAAACACGAGGTTCTGCCGTTAATGACCAGGATATAGAGCGCATTCAGCGCCTGCATGAATTGCATGGAGTCATTGTCTTTACAGATCCAGATTTTAATGGGGAGCGGATTCGGCGCATGATTATGACGGCCATTCCAACTGTGCAGCATGCCTTTCTCAAGCGAGATGAAGCTGTTCCCAAATCTAAGTCCAAGGGACGTTCTCTGGGAATCGAACACGCCAGCTATGAAGACCTAAAAACAGCGCTGGCCCAGGTGACAGAGCAATTTGAAAATGAGAACGAGTTTGACATTAGTCGGAGTGACTTGATTCGCCTAGGTTTCTTGGCGGGAGCAGATAGTCGTAGGCGCCGAGAGTATCTAGGCGAACAGCTCCGCATCGGCTATTCCAATGGCAAGCAACTCCTCAAGCGATTAGAGTTATTTGGGGTGACCTTAGCAGAAGTGGAAGAAGTTATGATAAAATATTCAGTTTAAAGGAGTAAAAAATGGAAAAAGTAATTATTACCGGTGGTAACAGTGGCATCGGCTATCAAGCTGCAAGGCAGTTAGCTGAGAAAGGGTGGTCAGTGACCCTATTTTGTAGGCGGCAAGAGGCTGCCGAGCAAGCTTGTGAGGAAATTCGTCAGCAGACAGGAAATCCACATGTAGATTATATCTTGGCTGATTTATCTGATATGAAGAGTGTCAGGAAAGCAGCGGAACAGTATATTCAAAAAGAAGACGTTCTAGACGTTCTAATTAACAATGCAGCTGACTTTGATTTATCAGTCAAAAAGCCCATCCTGACTAAGGATGGATTAGAAAAGCAATTTGCGACCAATGTTGTTGCGCCCTTCCTGCTTTCTTTCCTGTTGAAAGGTTTGTTGGAGAAGTCAGAGAGTGGACGGATTATTAATATTTCTTCCCAGGGGCTGATGCTTTATCCTTTCATGAAACTTGATTTTGAAAATTTAGCTGGTCAAAAACATTACAGTCCTGCTAAGACTTATTATCAGAATAAACTAGCCTTGTTGATGCTGTCGCTTTATATGCGGAAACATTGGAAAGATATTAAAATTCAGGCAATTCGTGTGACCAATGTCAAAGTAGATATGCGCCGCTACAATCACCTCAGTACTTTTATGAAAAATTTGTATAAAATCAAGTCAAGATTTTCGATTAGTCCTGAAGAAATGGCGAAAGTCTACACAGCCTTATCTACAGAAGACGGATATGACGGTTTTTTGTATGACGAGAAATGTAGGGAAGTAAAGGCAAATAGATCTGCTTACGAAGAAGAGGAGCAAGCAAAACTTTATTCCTTACTTGAGCAATTGACTTTTTCAAACGATGAATGATAAAGATTTTAAAAAATAGAACAGATTTTACAAGTTGTTTCAATAGTGAGTGAAAATTCCGTATATGGAGTTGTTTGATGTGTTCCTAATGAAAATGGAAGAAGCCAGGATAAGTTAAGGGATGTTAAATAGTTCCTCGTATATATGACGATGTATTATAGTTGATTTATTTCTAGGGCTATTTATTTTGATAGCATTAAAATAGAAACTTATAAGGATAGATCGAAATGACAATACAAGTTGACAGAGAATCTATCTGCATGGAGGATGATATTTTTTCTCATCAGATGGACCTTGATATCCCGGAGGATATGACAGTTGAGGAGCTTTGTAGTTTTCTTCAAAAGGATAGATATCTGTCTGGATTGGATACGGAATGGTTTCTTCGACATGGTGGAAAGACAATAACAAGTTATAATACGGAAACAAAAGAACTGACGAATCCAAATGTTTATTTAAAAGACCTGATTCATCAGGGCTCTAGAGGAAATGATTTTGTTTGGATATATCGTCGTTCATATTAGAAAAGAGAATAGATGAGAATTGCAGATTATAGCGTGACCAAGGCATTGCTGGAGCGTCACGGCTTTACCTTTAAAAAGTCCTTCGGGCAAAATTTCTTGACGGATACCAATATCCTTCAAAAAATCGTGGATACGGCTGAAATTGATGACCAGGTTAATGTTATCGAAATCGGGCCAGGGATTGGTGCCTTGACGGAGTTTTTGGCTGAGCGTGCGGCAGAAGTTATGGCTTTTGAGATTGACCACCGTTTAGTGCCGATTTTGGCAGATACCTTACGTGATTTTGACAATGTGACAGTAGTCAATGAGGATATTCTCAAAGTGGATTTGGCCCAGCATATCCAGAATTTCAAAAATCCTGAATTGCCGATTAAAGTAGTAGCCAACTTGCCCTACTATATCACAACGCCTATTCTTATGCACTTGATCGAGAGTGGCATTCCTTTTAGTGAGTTTGTCGTCATGATGCAAAAAGAAGTGGCGGATCGCATCTCAGCACAGCCAAATACCAAGGCTTATGGTAGTTTGTCGATTGCTGTGCAGTATTATATGACAGCCAAGGTTGCCTTCATCGTGCCTCGTACGGTCTTTGTGCCTGCGCCAAATGTGGACTCAGCCATTTTAAAAATGGTGCGCCGTCCAGAGCCGGCTATAGCAGTAACAGACGAGAACTTCTTCTTTAAGGTTTCCAAGGCTAGCTTCACCCATCGTCGTAAGACCTTGTGGAACAACTTGACAGGTTACTTTGGAAAGACCGAGGAAGTTAAGGACAAACTGACCAAGGCTTTGGATCAGGCAGGTTTGTCTCCAAGTGTACGTGGAGAAGCACTAGGCTTGGAAGAATTTGCTAGCCTAGCAGATGCGCTTAAAGGACAAGGACTTTAAGATGCAGGGACAAATAATCAAAGCCTTGGCGGGCTTCTACTATGTAGAGAGTGAAGGCCAGGTCTATCAGACACGCGCTCGTGGGAATTTCCGTAAAAAAGGCCACACGCCATACGTCGGAGACTGGGTAGATTTTTCTGCGGAGGAAAATTCAGAAGGTTATATCCTCAAAATTTACGAACGGAAAAACAGTCTGGTCCGTCCACCTATTGTCAATATTGACCAAGCTGTGGTGATCATGTCCGTCAAGGAACCGGATTTCAACAGTAATTTGCTGGATCGTTTCTTGGTTCTTTTGGAGCACAAGGACATCCATCCTATTGTTTATATTTCTAAAATGGACTTGCTGGAAGATAGGGGAGAATTAGATTTTTACCAACAAACCTATGGTGCTATTGGTTACGATTTTGTGACCAGCAAGGAGGAGCTCCTGCCTTTGTTGACAGGTAAGGTTACAGTTTTCATGGGGCAGACAGGTGTTGGGAAATCAACCCTTCTCAATAAAATCGCACCGGACCTCAATCTTGAAACAGGAGAAATCTCAGACAGTCTGGGTCGCGGTCGTCATACCACTCGAGCTGTTAGTTTTTACAACCTCAATGGGGGTAAAATCGCGGACACACCAGGCTTTTCATCACTGGATTATGAAGTGTCAACGGCTGAAGATCTCAATCAAGCCTTTCCAGAGATTGCTAATGTTAGTCGAGACTGCAAGTTCCGTACTTGCACCCATACCCATGAGCCGTCCTGTGCGGTTAAGCCAGCTGTAGAAGAGGGTATCATTGCAACCTTCCGTTTTGACAACTACCTGCAATTCCTCAGCGAGATTGAAAATCGCAGAGAAACCTATAAAAAAGTCAGTAAAAAAATTCCAAAATAAGGAGAAACCTATGTCTCAATACAAGATTGCTCCGTCAATTCTGGCAGCAGATTATGCCAACTTTGAACGTGAAATCAAACGCCTAGAAGCAACTGGGGCAGAATATGCCCATATCGATATCATGGATGGTCACTTTGTACCACAAATTAGTTTTGGTGCAGGGGTGGTTGAAGCTCTTCGTCCTCATAGCAAGATGGTCTTTGACTGTCACTTGATGGTAGCAAATCCAGAACACCACTTAGAAGACTTTGCGCGTGCGGGAGCGGATATCATCAGCATCCATGTGGAAGCAACACCTCATATCCATGGCGCCCTCCAAAAAATTCGCTCTCTTGGTGTCAAACCTTCGGTTGTCATCAATCCTGGGACACCTGTGGAGGCGATCAAGCACATCCTTCATCTAGTTGACCAAGTCTTGGTCATGACAGTTAACCCTGGCTTCGGTGGGCAAGCTTTTCTGCCTGAAACCATGGATAAGATTCGTGAGTTGGTTGCCCTTCGTCATGAAAAAGGTTTGAGCTTTGAGATTGAAGTCGATGGCGGTATTGATGACCAAACCATTGCTCAAGCCAAAGAAGCTGGAGCGACCGTTTTTGTAGCAGGATCCTATGTCTTTAAGGGAGATGTCAATGAACGAGTGCAAACTCTCAGAAAACAACTGGACTAGGGTTGCTGTTTTTGCCGGCGGAGATCGCGGTCATTATCGGACGAATTTTGATAGCTTTGTTGGTGTGGATCGTGGTTCGCTCTGGGTCTTGGAAGAAGATCTGCCTCTCACTCTAGCAGTTGGGGATTTTGATTCGGTGACTGCAGACGAACGTCAGTTGATTCAAAAACGTGCCCAACATTTTGTTCAAGCCCAGCCAGAAAAGGATGATACGGATCTGGAACTAGCACTTTTAACGATTTTTGAAAAAAATCCTCAAGCCCAAGTGACCATTTTTGGGGCTTTGGGTGGTCGTATTGATCATATGCTGGCTAATGTCTTTCTGCCTAGCAATCCCAAGTTGGCACCCTATATGCGTCAGATAGCGATTGAGGATGGGCAAAACTTGATTGCCTATTGTCCAGAAGGGACCAGTCAGCTAGAGCCCCATTCAGACTACGATTATCTAGCCTTTATGCCAGTTCGGGATAGTCAGTTGACCATTATCGGAGCCAAGTACGAATTGACTGAGGAAAATTTTTTCTTTAAAAAAGTGTACGCTTCTAACGAATATATAGATAGGGAAGTTTCGATAACTTGCCCAGATGGCTATGTCGTCGTGCTGCATAGCAAGGACAGGAGGTAGGATGGAGACTGTATTACTACTATTATTAATTGCCAACCTAGCTGGACACTTTCTCATTTGGCAAAGGCAGGATAAGCAAGACAAGTACCTAGCCAAGAGCTTGGAGGATCAGGCAGACAATCTTTCAGATCAACTGGATTACCGCTTTGAACAAGCCAGACAAGCGAGCCAGTTAGACCAAAAAGACTTAGAAGTGGCTGTCAGCGACCGTTTGCAAGAGGTGCGAATGGAGTTGCACCAAGGCCTGACTCAAGTTAGACAGGAGATGAACGAGAATCTCCTTCAAACCAGAGACAAGACCGACCAACGCCTTCAAGCCCTGCAGGAATCAAATGAGCAACGCCTAGAACAAATGCGCCAAACAGTCGAGGAAAAACTAGAAAAGACCTTGCAGACGCGCTTGCAGGCTTCCTTCGAGACAGTTTCTAAGCAACTGGAGTCGGTCAACCGTGGTCTTGGAGAGATGCAGACAGTTGCCCGCGATGTTGGCGCTCTTAACAAGGTTCTCTCTGGGACCAAGACGCGAGGGATTCTGGGAGAATTGCAACTGGGGCAAATCATCGAAGACATCATGACGCCTGCCCAGTACGAACGAGAATTTGCAACGGTTGAAAACTCCAGCGAGCGAGTAGAGTATGCCATCAAACTGCCCGGACAGGGTGGCCAGGAATATGTCTATTTGCCGATTGACTCCAAGTTTCCACTGGCGGATTATTACCGCTTAGAAGAAGCTTATGAAGCAGGCGATAAGGACGAGATTGAACGTTGTCGCAAGTCACTTTTAGCAAGCGTCAAACGTTTTGCCAAGGATATCAAGAGCAAGTACATAGCGCCGCCTCGGACGACCAATTTTGGAGTCTTGTTTGTTCCGACAGAAGGTCTTTATTCAGAAATTGTTCGCAATCCGGTCTTCTTTGATGATTTGAGGCGGAAGGAGCAGATTATTGTCGCAGGTCCAAGTACCCTATCAGCCCTGCTTAACTCTCTATCAGTTGGCTTTAAAACTCTCAATATCCAAAAGAGTGCTGACCATATCAGCAAGACTCTTGCCAGCGTCAAGACTGAGTTTGGCAAGTTCGGAGGCATTCTGGTCAAGGCGCAAAAGCATCTCCAACATGCCTCTGGCAATATTGATGAATTATTAAACCGTCGTACCACAGCTATCGAGCGGACGCTCCGTCACATTGAGTTATCAGAAGGTGAGCCTGCGCTTGATCTACTCCATTTCCAAGAAGATGAGGAAGAATATGAAGATTAGTCACATGAAAAAAGATGAGCTGTTTGAAGGTTTTTACCTGATTAAGTCAGCTGACCTGAGACAGACGCGTGCTGGGAAAAATTACCTAGCCTTTACCTTCCAAGACGATAGTGGCGAGATTGAAGGGAAACTCTGGGATGCCCAACCTCATAACGTTGAGGCCTTTACCGCTGGGAAAGTTGTCCATATGAAAGGGCGCAGAGAAGTTTATAATAATACTCCTCAAGTCAATCAAATCACGCTTCGCTTGCCTCAGCCTGGGGAACCCAACGATCCAGCTGACTTCAAGGTCAAGTCACCAGTCGATGTCAAGGAAATCCGTGACTACATGTCGCAAATGATTTTCAAGATTGAAAATCCTGTCTGGCAGCGTATCGTTCGTAGTCTCTACACCAAGTATGATAAGGAATTCTACTCCTATCCAGCTGCCAAGACCAACCACCATGCCTTTGAAACAGGTTTAGCCTATCATACGGCGACCATGGTGCGCTTGGCAGATGCCATTAGTGAGATCTATCCTCAGCTCAATAAGAGCCTGCTCTATGCTGGGATTATGCTGCATGATTTGGCCAAAGTCATTGAGTTGACGGGACCAGACCAGACGGAGTACACAGTTCGAGGCAATCTCCTTGGGCATATCGCCCTGATCGATAGTGAAATTACCAAGACAGTCATGGAACTCGGCATCGATGATACTAGGGAAGAAGTGGTGCTACTACGCCATGTCATCCTCAGTCATCATGGCTTACTAGAGTATGGAAGTCCAGTTCGTCCACGTATCATGGAGGCAGAGATTATCCATATGATTGACAATCTAGATGCCAGCATGATGATGATGTCAACAGCTCTAGCTTTGGTGGACAAAGGAGAGATGACCAATAAAATCTTCGCTATGGACAATCGTTCCTTCTATAAACCAGATTTAGATTAATAATTTAAGAAAAACGAGCATTTTTTACGCAATAATGTTCGTTTTTTTATGTGAATATGGTATAATGGATAAAATATCAAAATTAAATGGAATGGTAAATAAAAATGAAATTAAGAAGAAGTGATCGGATGGTTGTCATTTCCAACTATTTGATTAATAATCCATACAAACTAACAAGTCTCAACACCTTTGCAGAAAAGTACGAATCTGCTAAATCATCGATTTCAGAGGACATCGTGATTATCAAGCGTGCCTTTGAGGAAATTGAAATCGGTCATATTCAGACTGTGACGGGAGCAGGTGGTGGCGTTATCTTTACACCATCAATCTCGAGTCATGAAGCCAAAGAAATGATCGCAGACTTGCGTGACAAACTTTCAGAAAGTGACCGTATCTTGCCAGGTGGCTACATCTACCTGTCTGATTTGCTTAGTACACCTGCTATTTTGAAAAATATTGGGCGTATCATTGCCAAGAGCTTTATGGACCAAAAAATCGATGCCGTTATGACAGTAGCAACAAAAGGTGTGCCACTCGCAAATGCAGTTGCCAATGTCCTCAATGTTCCTTTTGTCATTGTGCGCCGTGACTTGAAAATTACCGAAGGTTCAACTGTCAGCGTCAACTATGTTTCAGGTTCCAGCGGTGACCGTATCGAGAAGATGTTCCTTTCAAAACGCAGCCTCAAGGCAGGCAGTCGTGTCTTGATCGTGGATGACTTCTTGAAAGGCGGCGGAACTGTCAACGGGATGATTAGTCTCTTGCGTGAGTTCGACTCTGAACTAGCTGGTGTTGCAGTCTTTGCAGACAATGCCCAAGAAGAACGTGAGAAGCAGTTTGATTACAAGTCACTCTTGAAAGTAACCAATATTGATGTTAAGAACCAATCCATCGATGTTGAGATTGGAAATATCTTTGACGAAGACAAATAAGAGATAGAACTAAAGGTTGGAACGATTGTCCCAGCCTTTCTTTGCAAACAGAATAGAAGGATGCTTATGAAAACACCATTTATCAGCCGTGAAGATTTAGAAACGATTGTTTCCGAGTTCCCGACTCCCTTCCACTTGTATGATGAGAAGGGGATTCGTGAAAAAGCAAGAGCCGTCAACAAGGCCTTTTCCTGGAACAAGGGCTTTAAGGAATATTTTGCAGTCAAGGCCACTCCAACCCCAGCCATCTTGAAAATCCTCCAAGAGGAAGGTTGCGGTGTGGACTGTTCTAGTTACGTGGAGCTTTTGATGAGCCATAAACTGGATTTCCCCGGTTCTGAGATCATGTTCTCATCAAACAATACGCCAGACCAAGAGTACGCTTATGCCCATGAATTAGGTGCGACCATTAACTTGGATGCCTTTGAAGACATTGAGCATCTGGAGCGAGCGGCAGGCATTCCAGAAATCATCTCTTGTCGTTACAATCCAGGCGGAGTCTTTGAATTAGGAACAGACATTATGGACAATCCTGGGGAAGCCAAGTTTGGTATGACCAAGGATCAACTCTTTGAAGCCTTTGCTATCTTGAAGGAAAAAGGAGCCAAGACTTTTGGGATTCACTCTTTCCTAGCATCCAATACCGTGACCCATTTCTACTATCCAGAGTTGGCCCGTCAGCTCTTTGAATTAGCTGTGGAAATTAAAGAAAAATTGGGCATTTCACTAGACTTTATCAATCTTTCAGGTGGGATCGGAGTCAACTACCGCCCAGACCAGGAGCCAAATGATATTGCAATGATTGGTGAGGGTGTGCGTAAGGTTTATGAAGAAGTCCTCACGCCGGCAGGGCTTGGTCAGGTCAAGATTTTTACTGAATTAGGCCGCTTTATGCTGGCACCTCACGGGGTTCTCGTTACCAAAGTCACCCATAAAAAGAAAACCTACCGTACCTATCTGGGTGTGGATGCCTCAGCAGTCAATCTCATGCGCCCAGCCATGTACGGTGCCTACCACCATATCACCAACCTCACTCATCCAGACGGCCCTGTTGAGGTCGTAGATGTGGTTGGATCGCTCTGTGAGAACAATGATAAATTTGCCATCAATCGCGAACTACCTCATACAGAAATAGGTGATTTGCTGGTGATTCATGATACAGGTGCACATGGATTCTCCATGGGTTACCAGTACAATGCCAAACTGCGTTCTGCAGAAATCCTCTATACCGAGGAAAGGAAAGCTCGCCAAATCCGCCGTGCAGAGCGTCCTGAGGACTATTTCGCAACCTTGTATGGTTTTGATTTTGAATCGGATCATTAAAAGAAATTGAAAATGAAAGTGAAAAACAGATTGCTTTCTAAAAAATAGACAAAAAAACCTTGTTTTTCACCTTACTCGTGATATAATAAAACTATAAAACGGTTTCAAGGAAGGTGACGATATGTCTGAAGAAACAATTGACTATGGACAAGTGACAGGAATGGTGCATTCGACAGAGAGTTTTGGGGCGGTAGATGGCCCTGGGATTCGTTTTATTGTCTTTTTGCAGGGCTGTCAGATGCGTTGCCAGTACTGCCATAACCCCGATACATGGGCTATGGAGACCAATAAATCACGAAGACGGACAGTAGACGATGTTTTGTCAGAAGCCCTTCGCTACCGTGGATTCTGGGGAGACAAAGGAGGAATCACTGTCAGTGGAGGAGAAGCCCTCTTGCAGATTGATTTCTTGATTGCCCTCTTTACCAAGGCCAAGGAAAAAGGAATCCACTGTACCTTGGATACCTGTGCCCTTCCATTCCGTAATAAACCACGTTATCTCGAAAAGTTTAATAAACTCATGGCGGTGACAGACTTGGTTCTTCTGGATATCAAGGAAATCAACGAAGAACAGCATAAGATTGTCACAAGCCAAACCAATAAAAACATCTTGGCCTGTGCCCAGTACCTATCAGATATCGGGAAGCCTGTTTGGATTCGCCATGTGCTGGTTCCGGGATTAACAGACAGAGATGATGACTTGATCGAACTCGGAAAATTCGTCAAAACCCTCAAAAACGTTGACAAGTTTGAAATCCTACCTTATCATACGATGGGAGAATTCAAGTGGCGTGAACTTGGGATTCCTTATTCGCTTGAAGGGGTCAAACCTCCAACAGCAGACCGTGTCAAGAATGCCAAGGAATTGATGGATACAGAAAGTTACCAAGATTACATGAAACGTGTTCATGGATAAAAAAGAAGCCTGATGGAGACATCGGGCTTTTGTGATGCATAAAAAGCCTAGCCTTTCAGCTAAGCCTTTTTCTTATTTTCTAGAATGTTGTTTACCAGCATTGCGTTTTTTATGTTTCTTATTGGTCATGATCGCAGTTGCTTGGTTTGGAGTGACATCTTTGCGTCCGCCTCCAGTTGAAAATGAACTTGCTTTTGGTGGATTTTTGGCAAATTCTTCACGAACTTTTTTGCGAAGTTTTGGACGAACAACATAGTTAACGATGAACTGTTGGAGAATCATCATGAAACCACCGACAACCCAGTAAAGCGTCACACTGGCTGGTGAGAAGAAGGAGAAGACGACAATCATGAGAGGGCTCATGTAGATCATTTTCTTAAGTTGTTCTCTTTGCATCTCGTCTTCTACTCCATGAAGTGAGAGAATTGATTGGAGGTAGTAGAGGACACCAGCAAAGGCTACGAGGAGCATACTTGGTGAACCTAGAGGAATTCCTAGGTAGCTTGCTTGAGCAACCCCTTCAGTATGTTGGGCTGCAAAGTAGATAGCAGAGAAGAAAGGCATTTGAATGAGGATAGGGAAACATCCTACACCACCAAACATGCTGATACCGTGTTCTTTCTGAGCGGCAAAGAGAGCTTGTTGAGCCTCAAGTTTTTCTTCCTGAGTTGTTGCTTCTTTGAGACGTGTTTGGTGTGGTTCGAGTACGTGTTTGAGGGCGTTCATCTTTTCAGAGTGAAGTGTCGCCTTCCATGACTGGTAGATACCAAGTGGCAAGATAATCAAGCGCACGATAATGGTTACGATAATGATAGCGACCCCGAAGCCTAGACCTTTATCAGTAGCGAAGTACTTGATAGCTTCTCCCATCGGAGCACCCAAGAAATCCCAAACGGGACCAATTGGCTTACCTGTTGCTTTGTCTACTTGGACACAGCCTGTCAAGACGAGTAGCATAGCCACTCCCATAGCAGAGAGGGCAAAACGTTTAATAGATTTCAATGTTTTCATTCCTTCTTTAAAAATTATACCTTTCTATTCTACTGTTTTTTTGTAAAATATACAATAGTTCTAGAGACCTAATTTGCGACTTTGAAGTCCGAATAGGATGAAAAGTTGCTCATTTGTACATCTAGATAGGTAACTTTTGAAAAAGGTGTCGGACCTTTTCGGATTTCTTGGATAAATTTTGCCATAGTGGCAGAGGAGTCTGCCTGAGCAAGAATTTCCACTGTGCCATCGTCGTTATTCCAGACACGACCAGTGATGCCACCGATTTCAAGAGCTAAAGTATAAACACCCCAACGAAAACCAACACCCTGCACCCTGCCTTGGGCAATCATTCTAACCTTTTGCATACCAAACCCCTTTGATTGTGTTATAATATTTCTATGACTATTATAACCTCAAAAGCCAATTCTGTGGTAAAAAATACCAAGAAATTACATCAAAAAAAATATCGAAAGTCTGTTTATTTGATCGAGGGCTGGCACTTGTTTGAAGAAGCTGTTCAAGCAGGAGTGACGATTGAGAAGATTTTTGCCCTAGAAAGTTACCGAGATCAGCTAGCGGCTTTTCCTCAAACAGTCTGGGTTTCAGAGGAGATTTTGCTAGATTTGGCAGATACGCAAACTCCTCAAGGGATTGTTGCAGTGATTCAAAAAGAAGAAGTGGGACTGCCTGATCTCCATCAGGGTAAGTTTCTATTTTTAGAAGATGTCCAAGATCCTGGCAATGTGGGTACCATGATTCGGACGGCGGATGCAGCAGGTTTTACAGGAGTCATTGTTTCAGACAAGTCAGCAGATATCTACAGTCTTAAGACTCTGCGTTCCATGCAAGGCAGTCATTTTCATTTACCCATCTATCGGATGTCTCTTGCTTCCTTTATAGAAGAGACTAAGAAGACTGCTATGCCCATTCTGGCAACGACCTTATCGATAGATTCAAAGGATTATCGTGAGCTTTCTTCACTAGAGAACTTTGTTTTAGTCATGGGAAATGAAGGACAGGGGATTAGTTCTGTCATAGCTGAGAGTGCTGATCAGCTGGTTCATATTGGCATGAAAGGTCGGGCAGAAAGTCTCAACGTGGCAGTTGCAGCAGGCATTTTGATGTTTTATTTCAGCTAATTTATAAAATCTTTGTTATAATCAAGACATATTTATAGAAAAAGGAGAATCAGAATGAATCAAACGATTATTCAAGAACGTTCAGGTCTCAATCAATTTTACGCTAAGGTTTATGCCTTTGTGGGACTTGGGATTGGTCTATCGGCTCTGGTGTCAGCTTTGATGTTGACAGTCTTTCAGGCCCAATTGGTCTACTTTTTAATGCATGGCCGTCTCTGGTTGATGATTGCAACTTTTGCAGAACTTGCTCTAGTCTTTGTTGCAAGTAGCATGGCTGCAAAAAATAGCCCAGCAGCTCTCCCAGTATTTTTAGTTTATTCTGTTTTAAATGGATTTACGCTCAGTTTTGTCGTAGCCTTCTATACACCTGGGACCGTCTTATCAGCCTTTGTATCCAGTGCCCTTCTTTTCTTTGTCATGGCGGCAATCGGAATTTTCACCAAGAAGGATTTGAGTGGAATGGGACGAGCTTTGATGGCAGCGCTTGTTGGTCTCATCATTGCCATGGTTGTGAATCTATTTTTAGCCAATAGCTTCTTTGACTACATGATTAGTATTGCCATGGTCTTGGTCTTCTCAGGTTTGATTGCTTGGGACAACCAAAAGATTCGCTATGTTTATGAGCAGTCACGAGGACAAGTAGCGACAGGATGGGTCATCTCAATGGCGCTTAGCATCTACCTAGACTTTATCAACCTCTTCCTTAGCATCTTACGAATCTTTGGTCGAAACGATTAATGAATGTCAGAGTCAGTGTTCAAAAGAGCACTGACTTTTTCTTATTTACTCTTTTCTTTTCTTGGAAATAGGTGTATAATGCTTTTAACTAATTTTTGAGGAGCTGTTTATGAAGAAAAGTTTTATTCATCAACAAGAAGAAATTTCCTTTGTGAAGAACACTTTTACCCAGTATTTGAAAGATAAGTTAGAAGTTGTTGAAGTTCAAGGTCCTATCTTGAGCAAGGTCGGGGATGGGATGCAGGACAACCTGTCAGGTGTCGAAAATCCAGTATCTGTCAAGGTTTTGCAGATTCCAGATGAAACTTATGAAGTCGTTCACTCACTTGCCAAATGGAAGCGCCACACCTTGGCTCGGTTTGGTTTCGGTGAGGGTGAAGGTCTTTTTGTCCATATGAAGGCCCTTCGTCCAGACGAAGATTCGCTTGATGCGACTCACTCTGTATATGTAGACCAGTGGGACTGGGAAAAAGTGATTCCAAATGGTCAACGTAATATCGCTTATCTCAAAGAAACCGTCGAGAAGATTTACAAGGCTATTCGTCTGACAGAGCTAGCCGTAGAAGCACGCTACGATATCGAATCCATCTTGCCAAAGCAAATCACCTTCATCCATACAGAAGAGTTGGTGGAACGCTATCCAGACCTAACACCGAAAGAGCGTGAAAATGCGATCTGTAAAGAGTTTGGTGCAGTCTTCTTGATTGGTATCGGTGGCGAGTTGCCTGATGGCAAACCTCATGACGGCCGCGCACCTGACTACGATGACTGGATAACAGAGTCTGAAAATGGCTACAAGGGGTTGAATGGCGATATTCTCGTTTGGAACGAATCTCTTGGTTGTGCCTTTGAACTTTCTTCTATGGGGATTCGGGTAGATGAGGATACCCTTCGTCGCCAAGTGGCTCTTACCGGAGACGAAGATCGTCTCGAGCTGGAATGGCATAAAGCCCTGCTTAACGGCCTTTTCCCATTGACAATCGGTGGGGGTATCGGACAGTCTCGGATGGCCATGTTCCTTCTTCGTAAGAAACACATTGGAGAAGTTCAGACCAGTGTTTGGCCTCAAGAAGTCCGCGATACGTACGAAAATATCTTGTAGAGAATCGAACCGCAAGGTTCGGTTTTCTTTCTCTTTTTGCCTATAATTTGGTATAATAAACGGTATGAAAATCGTATCAGGAATCTACGGAGGGCGCCCCCTCAAGACGCTAGAAGGCAAGACGACGAGGCCGACATCGGATAAGGTGCGTGGAGCTATCTTTAACATGATAGGTCCCTATTTTGAGGGTGGTCGTGTCTTGGATCTCTATGCTGGCAGTGGCGGTCTGTCTATTGAAGCTGTGTCAAGAGGGATGTCCCATGCTGTCTTAGTGGAACGGGATCGAAAGGCACAAGCTATCATCGCTGAAAATATCCAAATGACCAAGGAAGTTTCCAAATTTCAGCTCATAAAGATGGAGGCTGAACGGGCCTTGGAGCAAGTGAATGGTCCCTTTGACCTGGTCTTTTTAGACCCTCCCTATGCCAAGGAACAAATCGTTGCAGATATCGAGAAAATGGCAGAAAGAAACCTATTTTCCGAGGAAATCATGGTTGTCTGCGAAACCGATAAGTCTGTAGAACTTCCAGAAGAAATCGCCTGCTTAGGCATCTGGAAGGAAAAAATATATGGGATTAGTAAGGTGACAGTCTATGTCAGATAAAATTGGATTATTTACCGGTTCATTTGATCCGATGACAAATGGACATCTGGATATCATTGAACGTGCCAGCAGACTCTTTGATAAGCTCTATGTCGGGGTGTTCTACAATCCCCACAAACAAGGTTTTTTCCCTGTTGAAAATCGCAAACGGGCAGTCAAAAAAGCTGTGGCGCATTTAGATAATGTAGAGGTCCTAGCTTCTCATGACCAGCTAGTCGTCGATGTTGCAAGAAGACTGGGTGCTAAGACCCTTGTTCGTGGCTTGCGGAATGCCACAGACTTGCAATACGAGTCTAGCTTTGACTACTATAATCATCAACTGGCTCCAGAAATCGAAACCATTTACCTATATAGTCGCCCAGAGCATCTTTATATTAGCTCTTCAGCCGTGAGAGAACTTCTGAAGTTTGGTCAGGAGATTCAGCAATATGTCCCAAACAGTGTTGTGGAGGAATTAGAACATGAAGAAAAAAACTAGATGGCCCTTATATGTCATCCTAGCACTAGTAGTGACTTTTTTAGCTTTTGTAGTACCTTTACCCTACTACATAGAAGTTCCAGGTGGATCGGAAGATATTCGTCAAGTTTTAAAAGTCAATGAAACAGAAGATACAGAAGCAGGAGCTTACCAGTTTGTAACAGTCGGTATTCGACACGCAACCCTATCACATCTTATCTATGCTTGGTTAACACCTTTCACGGATATTAGAAGTGCCAAGGAGACTACGGGTGGCTCTACTGATGCAGAATTTATGCGGATCAATCAGTTCTACATGCAAACTTCTCAAAACATGGCCAAGTATCAAGGATTGAAGACGGCTGGAAAGGATATCGAACTCAAGTATCTGGGAGTTTATGTCTTGACCGTGACGGACAATTCAACTTTTAAGGGCATTCTGAACATAGCAGACACCGTGACGGCTGTTAATGACAAAACATTTGACAGTTCAAAAGACTTGGTCGACTATGTTAATTCTCAACAATTAGGAGATACGGTCAAGGTAACCTATGAGGAAGACGGAAAAGTCAAGTCTGCAGAAGGTAAAATTATCACTCTCGAAAACGGGAAAAACGGGATTGGGATTGGTTTGATTGACCGTACGGAAGTGACCAGTGACGTTCCCATTCGCTTTTCAACAGCTGGTATCGGCGGGCCAAGTGCCGGTCTCATGTTTAGTCTCGCTATTTACACCCAGATAGCAGATCCAGGACTTCGTAATGGCCGCGTCGTTGCGGGAACGGGAACTATTGATCGTGATGGAAATGTTGGCGATATTGGTGGAATTGACAAAAAAGTGGTGGCAGCCTCTCGTGAGGGAGCCAACATCTTTTTTGCTCCTGACAATCCAGTCACCGAGGAAGCAAAAAAAGCAGATCCCAATGCGAAAAGCAACTATGAAACAGCCCTAGAAGCTGCTAAAACGATCAAAACAGAGATGAAAATCGTCCCCGTTAAGACTTTGCAGGATGCAATTGATTACCTTAAAAACAATCCCTAATTTGTAGAAAAATTGAAAACTAGCGCGCAAGCCGATAAGATGGTATAATAGTCAAATGGTTCAATTATTATTCACTCTAAGTAGTCATATACTCTTTATTTATTTGAGTTTTTACCTTTTGAAGGATCTTGTGAGATGGGAAAAGGTTTTAAAAGTGACCGCTACTAACACAAAAAAGGTTCGTTTGTTGGTAGGCTTCTTTAGTATTGTGATGGGCTACATCTTGAGTTCATTCTTTATCAGTTTATACCAACTGTGGCAAGAAGCACTTAGAGGACTATTATAAAATCAAAAGTAAAGGAAATAACTATGGAAAAAATTGTGGTTCAAGGCGGAGATAATCGTCTGGTTGGGAGTGTGACGATCGAGGGAGCAAAGAATGCAGCCTTACCTTTATTGGCAGCGACTATTCTAGCAAGCAAGGGTAAGACAGTCTTACAAAATGTCCCAATCTTGTCAGATGTGTTCACCATGAATCAAGTAGTTCGTGGTCTGAATGCCAAGGTGGACTTTGATGAGGAAGCTCATGTTGTCGAGGTTGATGCGACTGGTGATATCACGGAGGAAGCTCCTTATAAATATGTCAGCAAGATGCGAGCATCCATCGTTGTCTTGGGACCAATCCTTGCTCGTGTAGGTCATGCCAAGGTATCCATGCCAGGGGGATGCACTATCGGGAGTCGTCCGATCGACCTCCACCTCAAAGGTTTGGAAGCTATGGGGGCTAAAATCACTCAGACAGCTGGTTACATCGAAGCCAAGGCAGATCACTTGCATGGCGCTCATATCTACATGGACTTCCCAAGTGTTGGCGCAACACAAAACCTGATGATGGCAGCAACTCTAGCTGATGGTGTGACAGTGATTGAAAATGCTGCGCGTGAGCCAGAAATTGTTGATCTCGCTATCTTCCTTAATGAAATGGGAGCCAAGGTCAAGGGAGCTGGTACCGAAACAATCACAGTGACTGGTGTCGAGGACCTCCATGGTACGACTCATACTGTAGTACAGGACCGTATTGAAGCTGGAACCTTTATGGTAGCAGCAGCTATGACTGGTGGAGATGTCCTCGTTCGTGATGCAGTCTGGGAACACAATCGTCCCTTGATTTCAAAACTACTTGAGATGGGTGTTGAAGTGACAGAGGAGTCAGAAGGTATCCGTGTTCGTTCTCAACTTGAAAATCTCAAGGCTGTTCATGTAAAAACCTTACCACATCCAGGATTTCCAACAGATATGCAGGCACAATTTACAGCTTTGATGACAGTCGCAAAAGGGGAATCCACCATGGTGGAAACGGTGTTTGAGAATCGCTTCCAACACTTAGAGGAAATGCGCCGTATGGGCTTGCATTCAGAGATTATCCGTGATACAGCTCGTATTGTTGGGGGACAGGCTTTACAGGGGGCAGAAGTTCTATCAACGGACCTTCGCGCTAGTGCGGCTTTAATTTTGACAGGTTTGGTGGCGCAAGGAGAAACAGTTGTCGGCAAACTAGTCCACCTTGATAGAGGTTATTACCGCTTCCATGAGAAGTTAGCTCAGTTAGGAGCGAAGATTCAGCGAATTGAGGCAAATGATGAAGAAGAATAAAAACTTACGCTATGTACTCCGCCGCCTACTGTTGATTTTTATTGTTCTCTTGATAGGTTTCCTTGCTTTAGGAATCGGCTTGATGGTAGGCTATGGCATCCTAGGAAAGGGACAGGATCCATGGGCAATATTGTCTCCGGCAAAGTGGCAGGAATTGATTAGCAAATTTACAGGAAATTAGACTGGGAGACCAGTCTTTTTCTAAAGAAATAAGGAGAAAAATGGACAAAAAAACAAGACAAGCTCTGATAGGGTTACTTCTATTCTTACTCTTGGCTGCTGGAAGCTACTACATCAAGCAGATGCAGTCGGCACCAAATAGCCCTCGAACTAAGGTTAGTCAGAAAAAACAAGCTTCAGAAGCTCCCAGTCAGGAGCTGTCTGAAAGTGTCTTAACTGAGTCAATCAAAAACCAAATCAAGGGGGGGATCGAGTGGAATGGAGCAGGGGCCTTTGTTGTCAATGGCAATAAAACCAATCTAGATGCCAAGGTTTCAAGCAAACCCTATGCGGATAATAAGACAAAGACAGTGGGAAAAGAAACAGTTCCAACTGTTGCCAATGCCATCTTATCCAAAGCGACTCGGCAGTATAAGAATCGTGAAGAAACAGGCAACGGCTCCACCTCTTGGACGCCACCAGGATGGCATCAAGTTAAGAATCTAAAGGGGGCTTACACACATGCAGTTGATAGAGGACACCTGCTGGGCTATGCCTTGATAGGTGGTTTGGATGGTTTTGATGCCTCTACCAGCAACCCCAAGAACATTGCAGTCCAGACAGCTTGGGCGAACCAAGCGCAGGCTGAGGATTCGACAGGTCAGAACTACTATGAGAGTTTGGTCAGAAAAGCCTTGGACCAAAATAAGAGGGTCCGTTATCGGGTGACGCTCCACTATGCGACAAATGAAGATCTCATTCCATCCGCTTCACAAATTGAAGCCAAATCTTCGGATGGCGAATTGGAGTTCAATGTCCTAATCCCCAATGTTCAAAAGGGAATCCAGCTTGATTATCGAACAGGTCAAGTGACAGTGACGAATTAGAAACAATGGATACTATATAAAACAGCTCCTTTGTCCTCTAGAGGCAGGGGAGTTGTTGTTTAAATGAAAAATAATGTGAATCCTGAAGAATTTTATGATATAATGAAACACAAGATACTATTTTAGGAGAAGGACTATGGAAGACCCGAGCAGTCAGAATTTGTTGCTACAGTTTGTATTATTATTTATCTTGACCTTGTTAAATGCTTTTTTCTCAGCCACTGAGATGGCAATGGTGTCACTAAACCGTTCCCGAGTAGAGCAAAAGGCAGAAGAGGGAGACAAACGTTACATCCGTTTGTTAAAGGTACTTGAAAATCCTAACCACTTTTTATCAACGATTCAAGTTGGTATCACGTTAATTACCATCTTGTCAGGGGCCAGTTTAGCGGAGACTCTAGGACGCGAAATTGCATCTTGGATAGGGAACAGTGAAACAGCTTCCGCTATTGCAAGTTTTCTATCTTTAGCGTTTTTGACCTATATTTCCATTGTTTTTGGGGAACTCTATCCCAAGAGAATTGCTCTAAATCTGAAAGATACCTTGGCTATCCGAACAGCGCCAGTCATTATTGGTTTGGGGAAAATTGTCAGTCCCTTTGTTTGGCTTTTGTCAGCCTCAACGAATCTATTGAGCCGTGTGACGCCAATGACCTTTGATGATGCTGATGAAAAGATGACACGTGATGAAATTGAGTATATGCTTACCAATAGTGAAGAAACACTGGATGCAGATGAGATTGAAATGCTACAGGGAGTCTTTTCTTTAGATGAACTAATGGCTCGTGAGCTAATGGTGCCTCGAACAGATGCCTTTATGGTAGATATTCAGGATGACAGTCAAACGATTATCGAGAGTATTTTAAAGCAAAATTTTTCACGTATCCCTGTTTATGATGGGGATAAGGATAATGTTATTGGTTTGATTCACACTAAGCGCTTGTTGAATGCCGCTTTTGTGGATGGCTTTGACAATATTGTCTGGAAACGAATTCTCCAAACGCCACTGTTTGTTCCTGAGACTATCTTTGTGGACGATCTTCTTAAAGAACTTCGAAATACCCAAAATCAAATGGCCATCTTACTAGATGAATACGGTGGAATGGCTGGTTTGGTAACTCTGGAAGACCTCTTAGAAGAAATTGTTGGTGAGATTGATGATGAGACTGACAAGGCTGAAATTGAAGTCCATCAAATAGGAGAAGACACCTATATCGTTCAAGGTACCATGAATCTTAATGATTTTAATGACTACTTTGATGTGGAACTGGAAAGTGATGATGTTGATACCATCGCCGGTTATTATTTGACGGGTGTGGGAATGATTCCAACGACTGAAAAACTCAGTTATGAATTGGTCAGCCAAAACAAACAAATCATCCTAACCAATGACAAGGTGAAAAACGGACGTGTTACCAAGGTAAAAGTCCAAATCACTGAAATAGAGACTGAAGAAGAAACAGAATAAAGCAGTGACTTGAGTCACTGCTTTTTGTAAATCTAGATGGTAGGTTCAGTTATACCCCATTTATTAGGAATACTAAAAAAGCCCGGTTTTACGAGCTTTTCATTTGGTTAATTCCTGTTAATTCAGGTACTGAAAGGCGGTAGACGGATTTGAACCGACGATCAAGCTTTTGCAGAGCCGTGCCTTACCACTTGGCTATACCGCCTCAACGTTTATTATTATACCTTGAAAATCATTTCCCGTCAATAGTTTCTTATTCTAAAATCCAATTTAGGAAAACAGATGATGATCGAAGAAGTGAGAAAAAGCTTGTAAAAATCCCATTCTAAAGAGGGTCAGACTAGAAAGTATTTCTTGCAGAAACAAATAAAGAATGCAAAAATTTTGACAAATAGAAGTTTTTTGAGGAAATGCGCCTAAATATTCTGAAAATTCGTTTACTTTTTAAAAAATATATGTTATAATTTCCAATAAGCCTAAATTTTTCAAGAGGAGTTAAAAACATGAAAAAAAGTAGAGTATTTGTTGCAGCAGGTGTTGCTTTATTAGCAGCAGGAGTACTAGCTGCTTGCGGTTCTTCAAAATCATCTGATTCAACAGCGCCAAAAAATTATGGCTATGTTTATACAGCTGACCCAGAAACGTTGGATTACCTCATTTCAGGGAAACAAAGTACTAAGGTCGCCACTTCAAATGGTATCGACGGTCTTTTCACAAACGACAAGTATGGGAATTTAGTTCCTGCAGTTGCAGAAGACTGGTCCGTTTCAAAAGATGGTTTGACTTATACCTACAAGATTCGTAAAGGTGTCAAATGGATGACATCTGATGGCGAAGAGTATGCTGAAGTAACAGCCAAAGACTTTGTAAATGGTTTGAAACACGCAGCTGACAATAAATCAGCAGCTAAGTATCTAGCAGAAGATTCAGTTAAAGGTCTAGCTGACTATATAGCTGGAAACAATAAAGATTTTGCTTCAGTCGGTGTAAAAGCAGTTGATGATTATACCCTTGAATACACTTTGAACAAACCAGAACCATACTGGAACTCTAAGCTGGCCTACTCAATCTTCTGGCCATTGAACGAAGAATTTGAAAAATCAAAAGGATCTGATTTTGGTAAAGCGACTGACCCTACATCATTGCTTTACAATGGACCATTCTTGCTGAGAGGTTTGACTGCTAAGTCATCTATCGAATTTGTGAAGAATGAAAACTATTGGGACAAAGACAATGTTCATCTTGATAAAGTAACACTTGCTTACTATGATGGTTCTGATCAAGAATCAATTGAACGTAACTTTACAAGTGGGGCTTATAGCTATGCCCGTCTCTTCCCAACAAGTTCAAACTACTCTAAGGTAGAAGAAACATACAAAGACAATATCTACTACACTCCATCAGGTCCAGGTATTGGTGGTTTGGGTGTAAATATTGACCGTCAAGGTTACAAATACACTTCTAAGACAACTGATGAAGAGAAGACTTCTACTAAGAAAGCCCTTCTTAACAAGGACTTCCGTCAGGCTTTGAACTTTGCCTTTGACCGTACTTCTTACTCAGCACAAATTAATGGTAAGGAAGGCGCTCCTCTTGCAGTTCGTAACCTCTTTGTGAAACCAGACTTTGTCTCTGCAGGCGAAAAAACTTTCGGTGACTTGGTAACTGAAAAGATGGCTGCTTACGGTGATGAATGGAAGAATGTAAGCTTTGCGGATGGTCAAGATGGACTTTTCAACGCCGATAAAGCCAAAGCAGAATTTGCGAAAGCTAAAACAGCATTGGAAGCAGAAGGTGTGAAATTCCCTATCCACTTGGATATCCCAGTAGACCAAACATCTAAAAACTATATCGCACGTATTCAATCCTTCAAACAATCCGTTGAGACAGTACTTGGAGAAGAAAACGTAGTCATCGATATCCAACAAATCACTACAGATGAACTACAGAATATTACATACTATGCAGCAAGCGCTGCGGCAGAAGATTGGGATCTCTCAGGTGCTGTTGGATGGAACCCAGACTATGAAGATCCATCAACTTACCTTGATATCTTGAAGACAACGAATGCTGAACAAACTAAAACATACATGGGTTATGAAGGTGCAGATAATGCTGCAGCAGCTCAAGTTGGTTTGAAAGAATACGATAAGTTAGTTGATGAAGCAGGAAAAGAAACAAGTGACTTGAATGTTCGTTATGAAAAATACGCGGCTGCCCAAGCTTGGTTGACAGATAGTTCACTCTTCTTGCCAGCTATGTCATCAAGTGGTGCTGCACCAATCATTTCTCGTGTTGTACCATTCTCTGCATCATACAGCCAATCTGGAGATAAAGGTTCAGATGTATACTTCAAGTATATTCAGTTACAAGATAAGGTTGTAACCAAAGCTGACTATGAACAAGCTCGTGAGAAATGGCTCAAAGAGAAAAAAGAATCAAACGAAAAAGTTCAAAAAGAATTGACGAATCACGTTAAATAAATAACTCTCAAGAGAACTTTCTCTCCATGAGGAGAAGGTTCTTTTGGGATTTTAAAAGGAAACGATATGAAAAAATATATTTTTATGCGTGTCTTGCGCTCATTGTTGTCTATTTTCTTGGTGACAACCTTGACCTACACGATTATCTATACGATGGTTCCTCGGAAACTGATTTTCAAGCAGGATACCAACTACAACAAGATTGCAACGACTCCAGATAAGCGGGATAATTATGAGAATACCGTTTATGAACGTATGGGCTATATCGAGTACTACGATACTAAGGAGTTGCAAGAAAAAGCTAGCACGATGGACTCATCTGTAACAGTAGATGCCAATGATACCAACAAGGCAATCTACGAAAAATACATCAACCAACTCGGTAATGGTTGGACGTTAGGTGTCTTTTCAGAGAGTGGTCAGTTCTATGCTACGCGTGAAATTCCGATTTTTGAACGTGTTTTCAAATTCTATGCGAACTTACTTGATATTGATCATACAAACAAGATTCAAGACCCTGAAAATCCAAACTTGGAACGTTATCTTCGTTTTGAAAATGACCCTGCTATCGGTTGGTCATTGGTTGGTTCAGGTACTAAACATAAATACCTTTTGTATTTCAACAATCAATTCCCGTTTGTACACCAAAACTTTGTGAACATTAACTTGGGTGACTCTTACCCAACTTATGCGAACACGCCAGTGCTTCAAGTTATCACACAAGGTCAAGGACAAACTAAGACATCAGAAGTTCAATTCCCTACTGGTAAAAAGACTTCGTCTGTAGATATTTACTCTCGTACCTACAAATCTCCAAGTCAAGCAGATGCGCGTGAAATAGCTAACTATGGTAAGGACGATCCATATACAGCTACAGAAAGTAACTACCAATATCCATCTATGATTGCAAGCTCAGCTGTTGCTGGTTTGATTGGTTTGATTATTTCTTATGCTATTGCGATTCCTCTCGGATCTGCTATGGCTCGCCACAAGAATACTTGGATTGACAGCTTCTCAACAGGTGCTCTAACCTTCTTGCTTGCCCTTCCAACGATTGCCTTGGTTTATATCGTGCGTTTGATTGGATCATCTATTGGTCTTCCAGACTCATTCCCTATCCTAGGTGCTGGAGATTGGCGTTCCTATGTCTTGCCAGCAGTCATTCTAGGTTTGCTGGGAGCACCAAGTACAGCAATCTGGATTCGTCGTTATATGATTGATTTGCAATCTCAAGACTTCGTCCGTTTTGCTCGTGCAAAAGGTTTATCTGAAAAAGAAATTTCAAATAAACACGTCTTTAAAAATGCCATGGTTCCTTTGGTTTCAGGTATTCCAGGAGCCGTAATCGGGGTTATTGGTGGTGCAACATTGACAGAAACAGTCTTCGCCTTCCCAGGTATGGGTAAAATGTTGATTGACTCTGTTAAGGCATCAAATAACTCAATGGTAGTTGGTCTCGTCTTCATCTTTACATGTATTTCTATCTTCTCACTCTTTGTAGGAGATATCTGGATGACTATGCTTGACCCACGTATTAAATTGACAGAGAAAGGAGGCAAATAATGTCAACAATTGATAAAGAAAAATTTCAGTTTGTAAAACGTGATGATTTTGCCTCTGAAACGATTGATGCTCCTGCCTACTCTTACTGGGGCTCTGTATTTAGACAGTTTTTAAAGAAAAAATCAACAGTCATTATGTTGGGAATATTGGTAGCTATTATTTTGATGAGTTTTATCTATCCGATGTTTTCAGACTTTGATTTTAACGATGTAAGTAAGGTTAATGACTTTAACGCTCGTTTTATTAAGCCCAATGCCGAACACTGGTTTGGTACTGATAGCAATGGTAAATCCTTGTTTGATGGAGTTTGGTTTGGTGCGCGTAATTCTATCCTCATTTCTGTAATTGCTACTTTTATCAACCTTGTGATCGGGGTTATTGTTGGTGGAATTTGGGGAATTTCAAAATCTGTTGACCGCGTCATGATGGAAGTTTATAACATTATTTCAAACATTCCATCTCTCTTGATTGTTATCGTCTTGACTTATTCAATTGGTGCTGGTTTCTGGAATTTGATCTTCGCTATGAGTGTGACGACTTGGATTGGTATTGCTTATTCAATTCGTATTCAAATCATGCGTTACCGTGACTTGGAATACAACCTTGCTTCTCAAACACTTGGAACACCAACCTTTAAGATTATCGTGAAAAACATCATGCCACAATTGGTATCTGTTATTGTTTCTACGATGACCTTGATGTTGCCAAGCTTTATCTCTTATGAGGCATTCCTTTCTTTCTTTGGATTGGGATTGCCTGTAACAGTGCCAAGTTTGGGACGTTTGATCTCAGATTACTCACAAAACGTTACGACCAACGCGTACTTGTTCTGGATTCCATTGACAACTTTGATTTTGGTATCCCTATCTCTATTCGTTGTTGGTCAGAACTTAGCGGATGCTAGTGATCCACGTACACATAGATAGGAGTAGACATGACAAAAGAAAGTAATGTAATTTTGACTGCTCGCGATATCGTCGTGGAATTTGACGTTCGTGACAAAGTTCTAACAGCTATCAGAGGTGTTTCTCTAGAACTGATTGAAGGAGAAGTTCTTGCCTTGGTAGGTGAGTCTGGTTCTGGTAAATCTGTATTAACAAAAACCTTTACAGGGATGTTAGAAGATAATGGACGCATTGCCCAAGGAAGCATAGACTATCGTGGACAAGACTTGACAGCTTTGACTTCGAACAAAGAATGGGAGAAAATCCGTGGTGCTAAAATTGCGACCATCTTCCAAGACCCAATGACAAGTTTGGACCCAATCAATACAATCGGTAGCCAAATCACAGAAGTTATCGTTAAACACCAAGGGAAAACAGCTAAGGAAGCCAAAGAAATGGCAATCGACTATATGAACAAGGTCGGAATTCCAGACGCTGAAAAACGTTTTGATGAGTATCCTTTCCAATATTCTGGAGGGATGCGTCAACGTATCGTTATTGCGATTGCCCTTGCATGTCGTCCAGATATCTTGATCTGTGACGAGCCAACAACGGCCCTTGACGTAACCATTCAAGCGCAAATCATTGATTTGCTTAAAACTTTGCAAGATGAGTACCACTTCACCATTATCTTTATCACCCATGATCTTGGTGTGGTAGCAAGTATTGCGGATAAGGTAGCGGTTATGTATGCTGGTGAAATTGTAGAATACGGTACTGTTGAGGAAGTCTTCTACGACCCACGTCATCCATATACTTGGAGTCTCTTGTCTAGCTTGCCACAGCTCGCTGATGATAAAGGGGAATTGTACTCTATCCCAGGAACACCGCCGTCTCTTTATACGGAGTTGAAGGGTGATGCCTTTGCCCTTCGTTCAGATTATGCGATGCAAATTGACTTTGAACAGAAAGCACCTCAGTTTTCAGTCACTGATACTCACTGGGCTAAGACTTGGTTGCTTCATGAGAATGCTCCTAAGGTTGAAAAACCAGAAATCATCGCAGATTTACATGATAAAATTCGTGATAAAATGGGCTTTGCTCATCTAGAAGACTAGGAGGAAGGAAATGTCTGAAAAATTAGTAGAAATTAAAGATTTAGAAATTTCCTTCGGTGAAGGAAGTAAGAAGTTTGTTGCCGTTAAAAACGCTAACTTCTTTATCAACAAGGGAGAAACTTTCTCTCTTGTTGGTGAGTCTGGTAGTGGGAAAACAACGATTGGCCGTGCTATTATTGGTCTAAATAATACTAGTAAAGGTGAAATCATCTTTGATGGTCATAAGATCAATGGGAAAAAATCTCACAAGGAATCTTCAGAGTTGATCCGCCGTATCCAGATGATTTTCCAAGACCCTGCAGCCAGTTTAAATGAACGTGCGACAGTTGACTATATCATCTCTGAAGGTCTTTACAACTACCACTTGTTCAAAGACGAAGAAGAGCGAAAAGAAAAAGTTCAAAAGATGATTCATGAAGTTGGTCTTTTGAAAGAGCACTTGACTCGTTACCCACACGAGTTTTCTGGTGGTCAACGTCAACGTATTGGGATTGCCCGTGCTCTTGTAATGGAACCTGATTTCGTTATTGCGGATGAGCCAATTTCAGCCTTGGACGTGTCTGTTCGTGCGCAAGTCTTGAACTTGCTCAAGAAGTTTCAAAAAGAATTGGGCTTGACCTATCTCTTTATCGCGCATGACTTGTCAGTTGTTCGCTTTATCTCAGATCGTATCGCAGTTATCTATAAGGGTGTTATCGTTGAAGTAGCGGAGACAGAGGAGTTGTTTAACAATCCTGTTCATCCGTACACTCAAGCACTTCTATCTGCTGTACCGATTCCAGATCCAATCTTGGAACGTAAGAAGGTCTTGAAAGTCTATGATCCTAGCCAACATGACTATGAGACAGACAAGCCGTCTATGGTGGAAATTCGTCCAGGTCACTATGTTTGGGCCAATCAAGCAGAACTTGCTCGTTACAAGGAAGCTCTTAAAAAATAAACAGATTAAGGGAGGACCGAAAGGTCTTCTCATTTTTAATAGAAAAATTCCCCTTTCACTAGCTTGTAAAAGGGGAGCTTTATTGTGATTAGCGTTTGGACCAGGTACGTTTCATAAAGAGAAGCAAAATGGGATAAATCTCTAGACGACCTGCAATCATTGCAAATGAGAGAAGGATTTTAGAGATGGGACTAAAGATAGCAAAACTAGAAGTTGTACCTAGAATAGGTCCGATGTTATTGAAACAACTGAAGACAGCACTGGTAACAACTAGAAAATCATTGCTATCTAGACTGACAATGAAGATAAGTGACAGTAAAATCATCACATAAATGACAAAATATTTTAGGACCTTGTGCTGGGTATCCTTATCAATCACAGTTTTATTGACATGTAGAGTTAATACGCGATGAGGAGATAAGATGGACAAGATCTGATTTTTTGCAATTTTTGAAAGGATGAGCCCTCTGATAACTTTGAGTCCACCTGCGGTTGATCCAGCAGAGCCGCCGATTCCCATGAGGAAGAGGAGGATAAATTGGGAGAAGAGGGGCCAGTTGGTAATATCTCCATAACCAAAACCAGTTGTTGTGATGATATTGGAAACCTGGAAGAGAGCCATTTCAAAGCTCTTAGAGACAACTTGGTAGAGATGGAGCGTATTGAGAGTAATTAAGCCGGTAGAAACTAGGACAATGATTATATATGCTCGTAGTTCTTCATCACCAAAGAAAGCCTTAACTCGACGGAGCATGAGGTAGTAGTAGAGATTAAAGTTGACCCCAAAAACCAGAACTCCGATACTGACGAGATAGGTGATGAGTGAGCTGCCATAGTGGGCAATTCCGTCGTTATAGACGGTGAAGCCTCCGGTTCCTGCCGTTCCCATAGCGATGACAAAGCTATCAAATAGAGGCATACCAGCTAGATAGTAGATGACTACAAAAAGTGAGAAGAGCCCTAAATAAAGCAGATAGAGGATCTGGGCAGTATTTTTCAGTTTGGATACAACCTTGCCAAAGACAGGCCCAGGGACCTCAGCCTTCATCACCTCTAAGTGACTATTCTTGGCATTGTCCATAATGGCAAGCGCGAAGACGAGTACCCCCATCCCTCCAATCAAGTGAGTGAAACTTCGCCAGAAGAGGAGGGAACGGCTGAGAACTGAGACATCTGTCAGAATGGTCGCTCCTGTAGTTGTAAAACCAGAACTGATTTCAAAGAAGGCATCGATGACACTTGGGATTTGTCCTGAAAAGACAAAGGGAAGTGCTCCAAAGAAAGACCATAGAATCCAACAGAGGGCGACGATTAAGACTCCCTCCTTTGTATAAATTCGCTGATTTTTGGGTTTCCGTAAAATTCCCAAGCTACCAAGAAGTATCAAAATCCCAATTGTTGTAAAGAGAGCTGTAAATACTTGGCTGGATTCTTGATAATAGGTTGCTACGCTAACGGGTACTAGGAGGAGAACCGCCTCAATCAAGAGAAGTTTTGAGAGGAGGTAACGAATCATACTTTTATTCATCTTTTACCTCTCAATCAGATCATAAATCTTGGTGATATTTGGTAGTAAGGTCGTCACGAGTAACTGATCTCCTACCTCAAGTCTATCCTCTCCAGTAGGGAAGATTGTTTTTCCTTTTCGGATAATGGCTGCGATGAGAACCCCTTTCTTCAATTTCAGATGTGAAAGAGGTTTGGCAGTCATTTTATTAGCTTCCTTGATTTGAAATTGAAGAGTTTCAATTTGACCGTTTGCTAGATGGTGCATGGCTTGAAGGTCTGAGTATTGAGCGTTTACTCGACCACGGATAAAGTGCATAATGGTATCCACTGCAATGCTTTTGGGTGTGATGATACTTGAAAAATCAGGTGCATGGATAATCTCTAAAAGGCTAGTTCGATTCACCTTGGTGATATTCTTATGGACACCAACACGGTCTAAGAACATAGAGGTAATGATGTTTTCCTCATCAACCCCAGTCAAAGTTGCAACTGCATCATAGTTGGGAGCACTTTCCTCAAGCAAGATATCTTTGGCAGTTCCATCTCCCTGTACGATATAGAGATTTGGAAATTTTTCACTGAAGAGACGAGCTCTCTCAGGATTAATCTCGATAACTTTAGTGTCAATACGGCTATCTTTTAAAATGCCAAGTAGGTAATAAGCGATTTTTCCAGCACCAACGATGAGTAAGCTTTTCACTGCACGTGATTTGAAATAGTTATGGAAGAGCATCATATCCACACGATTCCCAGTAACAAAAATTCTATCTCTATCCTGAATGGTGATATCACCGCTCGGAATCATAAGTTGATGGTCTCGTTCCATAGCGCAGACAATAATATTGCCAAATTTTTTACGAAAATCTGAGATTGGCATTTGACAGAGACCACTGGAATCTTTGACAACAAACTCCATCAGGTTGACCCTTCCCCCTGAGAACCGCTCAACTGAGAGTGCATTCGGAAAATCAATGATATTTGAGATAGCACGGGCGGCTAGGAGTTCTGGGTTAACGATAAGTGAGAATCCAAGAATATTTTTTTCTTTGAAATAGGCATTGGAGTATTCAGGATTTCGCACTCGAACGATGGTTTCTTTAGCGCCCATTTTTTTAGCAAGTACTGCTGAAATCATATTCACCTCATCGTGTTCCGTTAGAGCGATAAAGATATCACACTCTTGAACGCCGGCTTGCTCTAAGATAGCAAAGTCTGCTCCATTTCCAAGGAGTCCCATGATATCAAAGCGACTGACAATATGATCGAGAACAGCCTCATCTTGTTCGATGAGGACAACGTCGTGTTTTTCTGCAACCAGTGAACGGCAGAGGGCGAAACCGACTTTCCCTCCACCAACAAGGACAATTTTCATATAAAAACCCTACTTTTTCATGATGTAACTATCATACCCTTTTTTCGCAAAAAATGCACTTGCCAAGCCATTTTAGAGGATAAGAAAAGACTTTTTTAAGTTTTCAAAGATAAAATTGGTCCCCTTTTATAGAAATGTCTATTATATGAAGTGATTTCGCTCATTTAATATCCTTTCTCAGAAAAAGAATGACTAAGTATGGAAATATTATCAAAAAAAGTAAAAAAATCAAGTCGTTTCTATTGACAATGGTTCTGAAAGTGTTATACTAAGAAAGTAGCTTCGCTGATTTACTTCAAACCTGTTGTGAGGTAAGTTAACGATGCCTTAACCACGCTGTTTGCTGAGCTTGACTCCGGGCAGTGTGGCTATTTTTTTGCAATGGTGAAAGGAAGCAAGTCATGACAAATCACATTGTATTATTTGAACCTCAGATTCCACAAAATACAGGTAACATTGCGCGTACTTGCGCTGCGACCAATTCTCCCCTTCACATCATCAAACCGATGGGATTTCCTATTGATGATCGCAAGATGAAGCGAGCTGGATTAGATTATTGGGATAAGTTAGATATTTATTTTTATGACAGCTTGGAAGATTTCATGTCTCAGATGAAGGGAAAACTCTATCTGATTTCGAAATTTGCTGAGAAAGTATATTCTGAAGCAGATTTATCGACTGACGAAGACCATTATTTTCTCTTTGGACGTGAAGACAAGGGCTTGCCTGAGGACTTTATGCGAGAACATCCTGAGAAAGCTCTCCGTATTCCTATGAACGATGAACACGTCCGCAGTCTCAATGTGTCTAATACCGTCTGCATGATTGTCTATGAAGCGCTCCGCCAGCAGAACTTTGTAGGTCTTGAGCTTGTTCACACCTATGAAGCAGATAAATTGAAATAATCAAAATGCTTGCACTTGCAAGCGTTTTTTGTTATGATTAAAGGGTCTTCAGGGCTGGGTGCAATTCCCGACCGGCGGTGACTTTAACTAGCTATTTTGGCTTACTCTTCGTTGTCTTGTCTCGATATACTCAAGTATTATCTTCGACTGCGACGCCTAGATTAATCCAAAATATCTTAGTTAAAGAAGTCCGCGAGCGCAAGCTGATGTGGTGCGATTCCACAACCGACAGTATAGTCTGGATGGGAGAAGACGAAAGAATAGCTTTGTCTGTTCTGATGAGTTTATAGATGAATTGCAACCGCTTGCTCAAAAGAGTGAGAGGGAGCTTTTGGGATATAAAAAGTGAGAATAGATAGAGGGATCCTTTCCAACTTCTTCTGATTTTATAGAAAATTGGAGGAACCTGTTATGACAAACACACGTCGACTTTCGACCGTTGCGATTTTATCAGCCATTTCATTTGTGCTGATGTACTTTGACTTTCCGCTCTTGCCAGCGGCGACCTTCCTCAAGATCGAGTTTAGTATCTTGCCGGTCCTTGTGGGCTTGGTGGTGATGGATTTGCCAGCTGCACTAGGAATTCTCTTGCTTCGCTCACTCTTGAAGTTGCTTCTGAATAGCCAAGGAGTGAACACCTACATTGGTTTGCCAATGAATATCGTAGCCTTGGGAGTTTTTGTTATCGCCTTTGGTTTGATTTGGAAAAAGGAACGTAGTACTCTTCGTTTCCTACTAGCATCTCTAGCGGGAACTATTGGATTGACTGCTGCGATGTTGGTTCTCAACTATGTTTATGCGGTTCCTTTGTACGCGCAGTTTGCCAACTTTGATATTGGAAAAATTTTGGGACTTTCCAACTACCTAATGACCATGGTTTTACCTTTTAACTTGATTGAGGGTGTAATCTTTGCCGTTTCATTCTGGTTGCTGTATGTCCTCTTAAAACCAACCTTAAAACATTATGAGAGATAAACAAACATTTTTAATGAAGGGCAGTTTTGCCCTTTTACTTTTCGTCCTTCTTGGCTATATGGTTAAGTTCTATCCTGAAACGCTGGTCGGTTTTGATCAACCGATTCAGACTGCTCTTCGTGGGGACTTGCCAGATTATTTGACAGTTCTGTTCCGTGCCCTTACGCATTTGATTGATATCCCAGTGATTATCACCTGGGTTACCATTGCAGCCTTTATCTTTTATCGTAAGCAGTGGAAGATAGAAAGCTACTTCATGGCGGGCAATCTAGCCTTAGCTGGTCTTTTAATCGTGACCTTTAAAAACATCTACCAGCGCCCACGACCAGCTATCTTACATCTAGTCGAGGAGAAGGGATTTTCCTTCCCAAGTGGGCATTCTCTGGCAGTGACGCTGATGGTAGGGACTTTGATTGTTATTCTTAGTCAGCGAATTAAAAATCCAGTCTGGAGAAAAATCGTGCAAATCGTCCTTGGCCTCTACCTAGTCAGTGTGCTGCTATCTCGGGTCTATCTGGGAGTTCACTACCCATCAGATGTTCTTGCCAGTCTCTGTGTAGGCTTGGGAGTCTTGTTTATCGAATTTCCTTTCTATGATAAGCTTCGCTTCCAATGGCGATTTAAAGGCAAGCAGAAGTGAGTATCGAATTCCCTTGAGGAGAAAGAAATGAAAGGGAAAGCAGATGAAACAGATCTTACAAATAGATAGTGCATTGCGTCTTGTTCCTTTTTATATTGAAATTAGTCTGGTCTAACTTGTTTTTTAACTAAAAATTTGATAAACTATGTAGTAATCGAATAGAAATCCGCAAGACTAGTAACTCAAGGGAAGTATATCAGGGAGGAGAGCCATGACTGCAAGCTCTCTATATGAAAGCTGAGTGAATTCACTTGCGCATGGATTTAGAAATGAAGGTCTGACTTGTCAGATGAAACGGATGGTACCGCGTGTCAACGCTCCGAGTGGAGTTTTTGGCATGTGGTTTTCTTTTTATCTACGAGCGACTGATGGAGGAATTATGTCAACTATTGAAGAACAATTAAAAGCGCTTCGCGAAGAAACGCTGGCTAGCTTGAAGCAGATTACTGCTGAAAATGAAAAAGAGATGCAAGAATTACGTGTCTCTGTCCTTGGTAAAAAAGGGTCGCTTACTGAAATCCTTAAAGGGATGAAGGATGTATCGGCTGAAATGCGCCCTGTCATCGGGAAACACGTTAATGAAGCTCGTGATGTCTTGACAGCAGCCTTTGAGGAAACAGCGAAACTCTTGGAAGAAAAGAAAGTCGCAGCTCAACTTGCTAGTGAGAGCATCGATGTAACACTTCCAGGTCGTCCTGTTGCGGTTGGTCACCGTCATGTTCTTACACAAACCAGTGAAGAAATCGAAGATATTTTTATCGGGATGGGTTACCAAGTCGTGGATGGTTTTGAAGTGGAGCAAGACTACTATAACTTCGAGCGTATGAACCTTCCAAAAGATCACCCAGCTCGCGATATGCAGGATACTTTCTACATCACAGAAGAAATCTTACTCCGTACTCACACGTCTCCAGTTCAGGCGCGTGCTATGGACGCCCATGATTTTTCAAAAGGTCCTTTGAAAATGATCTCACCTGGGCGTGTATTCCGTCGTGATACGGACGATGCGACCCACAGTCACCAGTTCCACCAAATCGAAGGCTTGGTTGTTGGGAAGAACATTTCTATGGCAGATCTTCAAGGAACCCTTCAATTGATCGTTCAAAAAATGTTTGGTGAAGAGCGTCAGATTCGTCTGCGTCCATCCTATTTCCCATTCACAGAGCCATCTGTCGAGGTGGATGTTTCTTGCTTTAAGTGTGGTGGAGAAGGCTGTAACGTATGTAAGAAAACAGGTTGGATCGAGATTATGGGTGCTGGTATGGTTCACCCACGTGTCCTTGAGATGAGTGGTATTGATGCAACTGTTTACTCTGGTTTTGCCTTTGGTCTTGGTCAAGAGCGTGTAGCTATGCTCCGCTACGGAATCAACGATATTCGTGGATTCTACCAAGGGGATGTCCGCTTCTCAGAACAGTTTAAATAAGATTGAAACCTGAAACACAGTCCTATACAGTCCTAGTCATTTTCTCTCGATGAGAAGGTGAGGACTGACTCGAAGAAAAAGAAAGGAATTGAAAAGGTCTTACTTGGTGAGATCTTACAATCAGAATTATGCTTGTATCTTATAAATGGTTAAAAGAATTGGTGGACATTGATGTGCCATCACAAGAGTTGGCTGAAAAAATGTCAACTACAGGGATCGAGGTCGAAGGTGTCGAATCACCGGCTGCCGGTCTCTCAAAAATTGTCGTCGGTGAGGTCTTGTCTTGCGAAGATGTGCCAGAAACTCATCTTCATGTTTGTCAGGTTAACGTTGGCGAAGAAGAAGCCCGTCAGATCGTTTGTGGTGCCCCAAATGTGCGTGCTGGTATCAAGGTCATGGTGGCTCTTCCAGGAGCTCGTATCGCTGACAACTACAAAATCAAAAAAGGGAAAATCCGTGGCTTAGAGTCTCTCGGAATGATTTGCTCACTTGGTGAATTAGGTATTTCGGACTCAGTTGTGCCAAAGGAATTCGCAGATGGTATCCAAATCTTGCCTCAAGATGCTATTCCTGGGGACGAAGTCTTTTCTTACCTAGACTTGGATGATGAAATTATCGAACTTTCCATCACGCCAAACCGTGCAGATGCTCTATCTATGCGTGGAGTAGCGCACGAAGTGGCAGCTATCTATGACAAGGCAGTTAGCTTTAAGGAATTCAGTTTAACAGAAACAAATGAAAGTGCAGCAGATGCTCTTTCTGTAGGGATTGAAACAGACAAGGCGCCATACTATGCTGCCCGTATCTTGGACAATGTGACCATCGCACCAAGTCCACAGTGGTTGCAAAATCTCCTCATGAACGAAGGTATCCGTCCCATCAATAATGTGGTCGACGTAACCAACTATATCCTACTCTACTTTGGTCAGCCTATGCATGCCTTTGACTTGGATACCTTTGAAGGCAATGACATCCATGTGCGTGAAGCGCGTGCTGGTGAAAAATTGGTGACCTTGGACGGTGAAGAACGTGACTTGGAAACAAATGACTTAGTCATCACTGTGGCTGACAAACCAGTAGCCCTTGCAGGTGTCATGGGTGGAGAGGCTACAGAAATCTCCGAAAATTCTAGTCGCGTTGTGTTAGAAGCAGCTGTTTTCAATGGCACATCCATTCGTAAGACTAGTGGACGCCTTAACCTTCGTTCGGAATCATCTTCTCGTTTTGAAAAAGGGATTAATGTGGCAACAGTCGATGAGGCCTTGGATGCTGCAGCTAGCATGATTGCAGAACTTGCAGGTGCGACAGTGCGTAAGGGCATCGTTTCAGCGGGTGAGCTTGACACTTCAGATGTAGAAGTATCTTCAACTCTTGCCGATGTCAACCGTGTTCTTGGTACGGAACTTTCATATGCTGATGTGGAAGATGTCTTCCGTCGTCTTGGCTTTGGTCTTTCTGGCAATGCAGAAAGCTTTACAGTCAGCGTACCCCGTCGTCGTTGGGATATCACTATCGAAGCAGACCTCTTTGAAGAAATCGCTCGTATCTATGGTTATGATCGCTTGCCAACTAGTCTTCCAAAAGACGATGGTACAGCTGGTGAATTGACTGCGACACAAAAATTGCGTCGCCAAGTTCGTACGATCGCTGAAGGAGCAGGTTTGACAGAAATCATTACCTACGCTCTAACAACGCCTGAAAAAGCAGTTGAGTTCACGGCTCAACCAAGTAACCTTACAGAACTCATGTGGCCAATGACAGTGGACCGTTCAGTCCTCCGTCAAAATATGATCTCAGGTATCCTTGATACGGTGGCCTACAACGTAGCACGTAAGAATAAAAACTTGGCTCTTTATGAGATTGGAAAAGTCTTCGAGCAAACGGGTAATCCAAAAGAAGATCTACCAAACGAGATCAACAGCTTTGCCTTTGCCTTGACAGGCTTGGTTGCAGAAAAAGACTTCCAAACGGCAGCAGTTCCAGTTGATTTCTTCTATGCTAAGGGAATCCTTGAAGCATTATTTACTCGCCTGGGACTTGAAGTGACTTATACAGCAACAGCTGAGATTGCAAGTCTACACCCAGGACGTACAGCCGTGATTTCACTCGGTGACCAAGTTCTTGGTTTCATTGGCCAAGTGCATCCGGTCACTGCTAAGACTTATGATATTCCAGAAACGTATGTAGCGGAGCTCAACCTTTCAGCCATCGAAGCTGCGCTTCAACCTGCGGCTCCATTTGTGGAAATCACCAAATTCCCAGCGGTTAGTCGTGATATTGCTCTACTTCTCAAGGCAGAAGTCACTCACCAAGAAGTTGTAGATGCTATCCGAGCTGCAGGCGTGAAACGTTTGACAGATATCAAACTCTTTGACGTCTTCTTAGGCGAAAAATTGGGACTTGGTATGAAGTCAATGGCCTATAGCTTGACCTTCCAAAATCCAGAAGACAGCTTGACGGACGAGGAAGTCGCACGCTACATGGAAAAAATCCAAGCATCACTCGAAGAAAAAGTCAATGCAGAAGTACGTTAACTCATCAATCCATCCTTCGGGGTGGTTTTTTAGTTTCAAAAGGACAGTTCAAAAGAGAAAAGCAACAGTTGAGGAGAAAGACACCCTATCCAATTTTTAATGAGCTATACTAAACCTATTACTGGAGCGCTTAAAAACCTTGGATTTGGTAGATTTTTACTATAAATAATATCGATAAAATGGACATAAAACGTTGTAAATGCTATCAAAAAGGAGTATAATAAGTGCAACATATTTCGGAGGTGGAAAATGCTAGAAGTAAGAAATCTAGAGAAAAGTTTCGGTTCCAAGCAAGTCTTGTTTGGTGTCGATTTTCAAGCAAGTCCAGGACGGATTCTGGGGCTGGTCGGGAAAAATGGTGCTGGGAAAACAACGATTTTCCACAGTATGTTGAAATTTTTGGAGTATCAAGGAGAAATCAGTCTGGATGGGCAGGAGATTCGTCAGGAAACCTACGCTCGGATTGGCTATCTGCCTGAGGAACGTAGCCTCATGCCCAAATTGACAGTCCTTGAGCAAGTTCGCTACTTGGCTACTCTAAAAGGCATGGATGCTAAGGAGGTCAAGGAAAAACTCCCTCAATGGATGGAAAAATTGGAAGTGAAGGGCAAATTGACCGACAAAATCAAGAGCCTCTCCAAAGGGAATCAGCAGAAAATTCAGCTGATTATCACCCTAATCCATGAACCAGATTTGATTATCTTGGATGAACCTTTTAGTGGTTTGGACCCAGTCAACACCGAGTTGCTCAAACAGGTCATCTTGAAAGAGAAAGAGCGCGGTGCGACCATTATCTTTTCTGACCATGTCATGACCAATGTTGAGGAGCTTTGCGATGATATCCTGATGATTCGTGATGGGCGTGTGGTCTTGCATGGACCAGTTCAGGATGTTCGCAATCAATACGGGAAAACGCGTCTCTTTGTTTCAAGTGAACGAAGCAAGGAAGAATTGGAAAAACTTCCTCATGTCAAACAGGTGAGTTTAACCAAGCAAGGTAGTTGGAAATTAATCCTAGATGATGAGAGCGCTGGAAGGGAACTCTTCCCAATCCTGACTCAAGGTCAGTACATCGCGACCTTTGACCAACAAGCTCCAACAATCGATGAAATCTTTAAACTAGAATCAGGGGTGGAAGTATGAGAAATATGTGGATTGTAATGAAGGAAACCTATCTTCGACATGTCAAGTCGTGGAGTTTCTTCTTTATGGTGATTTCGCCGTTCCTCTTTTTAGCCTTATCTGCAGGAATTGGCTACCTCCAAGGGTCTTCTATGGCCAAGAATAGCAAGATAGCAGTAGTAACAACAGTGCCATCTGTGGAAGAAGGGCTCAAGGGTACCAATGGTATCAACTTTGATTACAAGGATGAAGCCAGTGCCCAGGCTGCTATCAAGGATGAGAAAATCAAGGGTTACCTAACCATTGACCAAGAGGACAGCGTCCTCAAGGCCGTCTATCACGGTGAAACTTCTCTTGAAAGTGGCATCAAGCTGGCTGTAACAAATAAGCTCAACGAACTGCAATACCAACTCAATCGCTCGGCGGCTAATTTGTCCCAAGAACAGGAAAAGCGCCTGAGTCAAACCGTTGACTTTACTGAGAAGATTGATGAATCTAAGGAAAACAAAAAAATTGTCCAAACCATTGCGGCCGCAGGGCTTGGTTTCTTCCTTTATATGATTTTGATTACCTATGCTAGTGTTACTGCTCAGGAAGTGGCTAGCGAGAAAGGAACCAAAATCATGGAAGTGGTCTTCTCTAGTATCCGAGCTAGTCATTATTTCTATGCTCGCATGCTGGCTCTGCTTCTTGTGATTTTGACTCATATTGGGATTTACGTCGTGGGTGGTCTGGCTGCGATTCTGCTCTTTAAAGACCTACCAATCTTGGCTCAATCTGGTATTTTAAATCATCTAGGAGATGCCTTCTCGCTCAATACCTTATTGTTTGTCTTGGTTAGTCTCTTTATGTATGTTGTTTTGGCAGCCTTTCTAGGTTCTATGGTTTCTCGTCCTGAGGATTCAGGGAAAGCCTTGTCACCATTGATGATCTTGATTATCGCAGGATTCGTTGGAGTGACCGCTCTAGGTGCTGCAGGGGATAATTTGGTTTTGAAAATTGGTTCCTACATTCCCTTCATTTCGACTTTCTTTATGCCATTTAGAGCTATAAATGGGTATGCAAGTGGTCTGGAAGCTTGGATTTCTCTAGCCATAACGGTTGTTTTTGCAGTCACTGCAACAGCCTTTATCGGACGCATGTATGCTAGCCTAGTCCTTCAAACGGATGATTTGGGAATCTGGAAAACCTTTAAACGTGCCTTAGCTTACAAATAGGAGAGCCTCGCAAAAGCGAGGTTTTTCTAGATGTTAAACACTGAAATCGGCAAAAATATTTTTCATATCTATTGACTTTTAGTAGTGAAATTTGGTATGATAGTAGACGGTATTGTTTACCCCATTTGTAAGGCCCCGGAACCTTTCAAATACCCCGCGGACCGGAACATCCGCCCTGTAAACAAAAACGATATTCATATAGGAGAAATCATGAACAAAACTACATTCATGGCTAAACCAGGCCAAGTAGAACGCAAATGGTACGTTGTTGACGCAACTGATGTACCTCTTGGACGCCTTTCAGCAGTTGTTGCTAGCGTACTTCGCGGAAAAAACAAACCAACATTTACACCACACACTGATACAGGTGACTTCGTAATCGTTATCAATGCTGAAAAAGTTAAATTGACTGGTAAAAAAGCAACTGATAAGATCTACTACACTCACTCAAACCACCCAGGTGGATTGAAACAAATCTCTGCTGGTGAACTTCGTTCTAAAAATGCAGTACGTTTGATCGAAAAATCAGTTAAAGGTATGCTTCCACACAATACTCTTGGCCGCGCTCAAGGTATGAAATTGAAAGTATTCGTTGGAGCTGAGCACACTCACGCTGCACAACAACCAGAAGTTCTTGATATTTCAGGACTTATCTAAGGAAAGGAACAATAAAGTATGTCACAAGCACAATATGCAGGTACTGGACGTCGTAAAAACGCTGTTGCACGCGTTCGCCTTGTTCCAGGAACTGGTAAAATCACTGTTAACAAAAAAGATGTTGAAGAGTACATCCCACACGCTGACCTTCGTCTTGTTATCAACCAACCATTCGTAGTTACTTCAACTGTAGGTTCATACGACGTTTTCGTTAACGTTGTAGGTGGTGGATACGCTGGTCAAGCAGGAGCTATCCGTCACGGTATCGCTCGTGCCCTTCTTCAAGTAGACCCAGACTTCCGCGATTCATTGAAACGCGCAGGTCTTCTTACACGTGACTCACGTAAAGTTGAACGTAAGAAACCAGGTCTTAAGAAAGCTCGTAAAGCATCACAATTCTCAAAACGTTAATCAATACGATTATATCAACGTTTCAAAGCACTCAAAAGTTTACCTTATGGGTGCTTTTTTCGTGTTTTTTTTAAAAGTTTACCTCAAAGTTCACCTTATTTTTACCTTATTGTTTTAGAGACTTTAAAGCAAATTCACCAACTGCCATAGGAACTATATTAGAAGTATTGACATAAATCTGAGTTGTACCTGTATCGCTATGTGTTAGTGCTTCAGAAATAGCTTCTAAGCTCATTCCTGCTTGTTTAGCAAGCGTTGCTCCTGTATGTCGCAGTTTATGAGGTGTAGCATGTGCCAGCTCTTTATGTCGCTTTCTGATGCTTTTCATTTTATTGTTTAGATAGTCAGCATGTAAAGGCTTGTTGATGTTTCCTTTTGTATCGATATATGTAAAAACAAATTGTTCTGGATTACTGATGATGCCAAACTTTGCTAGTTCATATTTTTGTTGCTCTTTCCAAGAGGTAAGAAGTTGAAGTAAGTCATTAGAAATAGAGAAAATAGTCTTCTTATTTCCCTTAGTTGATTTTACTTGTCCATATCTATCTAAAGCTTGAATTAGCTGAATCTGTGATTTTGAAAAATCGATATGTTTCCATTGAAGAGCATAGGATTCTGATTTTCTATCGCCTAAGAAAAAGGTGAGATAGAATATATGACTTTTTTTTCTACAACAAAATAGGCTCCATAATTTCTACAGTAGTTTTACCCACTACAGAAATTATAGAGCCAGATGATTTTCAGTTAGTTCTTAGGAAGTAATTGGAAAGGAAATAGTCCAGAACAACTGTTCTGGACTATTTTTTTATCTTGAGAAATCAGTGACGCTTTTAAACGTTATTAAGAATCAATTTACATAATATTTATAAGTAATTTTTTCTATAAATAATAAAGTATGCCCTTGAACTTTTTTAGTATTCTAGCCTATAAAATATAGGGTATTGATGGAGACTTGTCATCTGAAATGAAATAATAGATCGTTAAGGGATAACAATTGATTTGAGAAGCATTTATCCTGCTAAGTGATGAAAGTGAATTCTGTGAATGGAGATGGCTCGAGTAAGTTTTAGAGGAAACTATGTAAGTAGGAGGCTAGAAAAATATGGGCGTTCAGTACTGTGAATTTATAAAAAGTTCAATTAAATTTTGGGATCCTTTATGGATTTTTTCACACAAGGTTGATCGTGAAAAAAAGAGAAGACCAGATGGTCTTCTCTACGGGGGAACTGAATAATTAGAAAGAATCAATCAAAGAGGGTTATTAGTCTTTGAAATTCTTTTGGAAGATAAGGAGAGACAAGATAGAAGTGATTGCTGCCAAGTAGAGGAAGGCAGTTGCTTCTTGTTCCCCAGTTGCTGGAAGTTGTCTTTCCTTGTCTTCTTTGACTGTAGTTGTAACAGGAGCTTTTTCATCTTTTGCTGGTGAATTATCTGTTACGACTGGAGCAGGTTTTTCAGTCTCTCTTGGGAGAATATACTCAGGAAGAGTCACAACTGGTGGCGCTTCTGTTCCAACTGAGCTTTGTTTGCTACCTACCTCAATCACTCGATCTTGTGCTGGAGTTGCTTCTGTTTGGAGAACCTTGCGATTGTTACCGTTCACTTCAACATACTCGACTAAGAGACCGTCTTTCCCTTCTGATAGAACTTGCTCTTTTCCTTTGTCTAATTGTGGGTTTTCGCGACGAATCGTCTTAAACGGTACGACCTTATTGACGATTTCCAAGCTTGGAAGTGTAAAGACAAGGTCTTTAACTCCTTCCTCAGGACTTGAAGAAGTAATTGGTTTCTCAGGTTGCGCTGGAGTTTCCGGTTGAGTCGGATTTTCAGGCTGAGCAGGTTTCTCAGGCTGAACTGGCTTTTCAGGCTGGTCAGGTTTCTCAGGTTGAGCAGGTTGTTCAGGTTGAACTGGATTCTCAGGTTGAGTCGGCTTTTCCGGTTGAGCTGGAATTTCCGGTTGAGCAGGTTGTTCAGGTTGAACTGGATTCTCAGGTTGAGCTGGCTTTTCAGGCTGAGCAGGTTTCTCAGGTTGAGCAGGTTTTTCAGGCTGAGCAGGCTTTTCCGGTTGCGCCGGTTTCTCAGGCTGAGCAGGCTTTTCGGGCTCAGCAGGCTTTTCCGGTTGAGTAGGTTTCTCAGGTTGAACTGGTTTTTCAGGTTGAGCAGGTTTCTCAGGCTGAGCTGCTTCGAGCTTGCTGATTTGTTCGAGAGCAGTTTCTAGCGCTTGATTGACTGCTTCCTGAGTTTTAGCTTCTTGGATTGCAGCAATGGCTTGGTCAGCAATTGCTAATAATTTCTTCTTAGCTTCCTTGTTGGATCCAAGCTCAGCGACTTTTTTCTCGATAGCTTTTGCCAAGCTGTCCATAGCCTTATCGTACTCAATTTCCGGTTGTTTTGGTTCGGCTGGTTGGTCAGGTTTAGAAGGTTCTTCAGGCTGTTCAGGTTGATCTGGACTAGGTTCCTCTTGTCCTCTTTGATAGTTTTCATCCTTGGATAGGATATCTTGTAAGGAACTGACTGTCAACATGACTTCTTGAACATCCACAGCTTCGGTACTAAGTTGGTTTCTCAATTTTTCTAGATTTGCTTGGAAAGCTTGGCGTGCAGTAGCCGTATTTTTCAAACCTGCTGGATCAAAGTTTGACAGATCATCTTTCCATTTAGAGATAGACTGGATGATATCTGTCTTGCTGTAGAGTTCACTACCTTCACCACGAGTGATGAATTGGTCTACCTGGATACCGATATTTCGAGACAAATCGTTTCGATCAGGATCGAGTTGAAGGGTGACTGCGTGCAGGTTTTCGTCCAGACCTTTTAGGTTAACCAGAGTTTGATTGCCTTGGCGTTGGGCAGCGTGACCGCTAAAGTATTTCTTACCATCAATAGTCGAAGCATTTCCCATACCCTCTTGGTAAGGAACTTCTTTGCCGTCGAGGAATACCTTGTAGATACCATGATTTGGATCAACATAGCCCTTGATATCAAGTCCAGTACCGTAGAAGTAAGCTGTTACGGTTGTCTTTTTCTTTTGTTCATCAGTTAAGCGACCAAAGGAAGCCCAAGACTCCGTCTTTTGGTATTTATCTGCGGAATTAGTTTCATGGTTCCAGCCAGGACTGTAATCCAACTGACTAGCTTGGTCATCATAGCTTGTTTGATCCTTGATCAGCAATTCGGCTTTCATCACTTGGATGGTTGCATCGGTAGCAAAACCGAGCAAGGCACCATCAGAAACAGAAGTGAGCTTGGCTTTAAAGTCAAAGATAGAGTCGGCTTGTTCTGTAAAGTCAATCGTTGGGATGGTCACAGTCTTTTCTGTTTCTCCATCTTCAAAAGTCACATCTTGAGTTGTATCTTGGTAAACTTTACCGTGAACTCCAGTTCCAGGTTCTGTGATGAAGCGAACAGTAGCAGCCCCCTTGCTTCCACCAACACGTTTAATCTTAACAGTGACTGGTTTTCCTTTTTCGACTTCGTAGTTGGTAGATTCGAGTTCAAACATTCCCTTGCTATCATTGTTTAGGGTGTAGATTCCTTCTGTAGCAATTGGTTCACCTGTTTTGTTTACAAGAGTAATAGTATGTTGGCCAGGTGCTAAATCGCCTGTCTCAAAGACTTTTTGGCTGCGTTTACGGCTAGCATTCTTAGTTTGGACATCGGCAACCTTTTGACCATCAACGTAGACGGACATTTCTCCATGACCTGGATCGACTGTAGAGACGACATAGGCCTTGGTTCCTGTGAAGGTATAGCTTGCTTTGGCATCTTTTTGATTGGTCCACATAGAAGTGCCACGAACACCTTCAGATTCATTGTACCAAGTTGTTCCGGCTGTATCCGCAGTTGTGTTTGAGTGGTATTCAAGTCCGAGAGGATAGCCATCTGTCTTTTCAATGCTGCTTGGTGTCTTGTAAACTGAGAAGTTGGTCAAGATTGGGGTTGCTTGAGCACCAGTGATGGTTACACGGATTTTTTGTGCTTCTACAGGCTTACCTTGAATCAAGCGACGGTAACCAACAGTTGAACCTTCACCATATGGAACCCAGCGTCCGTTGATTTCGACTTCAATCTTGAAACCAGAGATCCGTTGACCTTTGGCAATGTCTTCTTTGAGTTCGACAACGTCAAAGCGTCTCTTTTGCCCCAAATCGACTGTGAAACTACCTGTTGTGGCATCATTTGAGAGCGCCCAGCTGGTGTCATCTTTACCGTCTGTGAGGTGACTTTCCTTGTAGAGGCGGTTCTGACGAGTAGAACTTGCTGTTACAGTGGCACCTTTGGCAAAGTCAGTTGCATACATTTGGTCTAGAGTTGCCTTGAATTCCTTCAAGCGAGCTACATCTGCATCTGCGAATTTTCCTTCTTTGTTTGGTGGAATATTGAGAAGAAGTGGCGTTCCACGACCAACAGACTTGAAGTAGATATCCATCAACTCTTTGAGTGATTTCGGCTGTTGATTGTCATGGTAGAACCAACCAGAACGAATCGAAACGTCAGCTTCCCCTACAGAGTACATATCACCATCTGGGTCACCATGGTTGAGGTATTCGTTTTTCACATCGTCTGTGATATTGGCTCTCTTGACTTTATGCCAGACAGGGTCACCTGCGATCCCCCGTTCATTTCCAATCCAGCGAACGCTTGTCGGTTGAGCAGAGAAGATGGCGATATCTCCTTCAGCTTCTTTGATGTATTTGAACCACTCATCAAAGGTATAAGTGACTTTTTGTGCACCGCTACCACGCGCACCGTCCATCCAAACTTCGATGAATTTGCCTTTATTTCCGTATTTCGGATTTCCAAGGATTTCTTTCAGTTGGTTGAGATAGTATTGGTTGTATTCCTTTTCGGTTGCAACATGGTATTTAGGATGGTTGGCATCCCATGGTGAAAGGTAAACCCCCATGTTCATGTCATACTTGCTAGCAGACTTGGAAACTTCTTCGAGAAGGTCACCCTTTCCATCTTTCCATGGGCTAGCAGCTACGGTATGGTTGGTGTATTTAGATGGGTAAGCAACGAATCCGTCGTGGTGTTTAACAACCATAATGGTTCGTTTGAAGCCAGTTTCCTTCAGAGTGCGAATCCACTGGTCAGTATCCAAGTTGGTTGGATTGAAGTATCGAGGGTCTTCTTTCCCATTTCCCCATTCAGAATTGGTATAAGTGTTCATTCCGTAGTGGATGAAGGCCGCCAATTCTTCCTTGTGGTAATCAAGTTGAGCCTTGCTTGGAAGAGGTCCATGGTTTCCAATCTCAGTTTCCTTATCTTCTGGATGAGCCACTGGTGGAGTCGGAGTCGTTGGATTAGCTGTATCAGCTACTGGCTCGTATTCAAAGACGACCTCATTCACCCCTTTTTGCTGGATCCTTGCTTCCAAGCTAGCTTTTACTGGACGGTAGCCAGCAATGTCTTTTGCATGGAAGGTGTTGACAAAGGAAACGTCATACTCTTGACCGTCATTGTTATCAACTGTCGCTTCCGCTAGTTCAGTAGTGGTTCCTTTTTGACGGTAGTAAACTTTGAAAGAGCCTTTGTTGACTTTATAGACCACCTTGATGACACGTGTACCGGCAGGCGCTTTGCTGACAACATTGTGCTCTTCAGTCCATGCATCTTTTAGCTGTTTATTGACTGCTACGCCATCAATGGATACAATTTCGTATTTGTCTTTATTCTTCTGATAGAATTCCGTCTTCTCGATTTCTTTTTTGAAATTATAGTCAAATGGCGAATCAACAGCTGTCTGTTCGATGAAGGTATCATTATCTTTGACAGGATTTCCTTCTTCGTCTTCGTGTTGAATAACCACACGACCGTATTCAACTCCCTTGGTCAAGGTAGCAATCCCATCTTGGTTGAAGGAATATTCGTTGTTTCCAATAACAGCTGTTTCGTTCCGAAGCATACGCCCCTCATCGGTAAAATAGTAACGATTTCCGTTATCTCCTTGGTACCAGCCTTTCACACCATGTTTGGCAATCAAGTCCTTCACCCATTTCAGTTGTTTAGGTGAAAGGACGAGTCCGCCACCAAAGCGATCCTTTTCAGGAACACCATTGTCGACGGTTCCGTGTTGGTGAACACCGAGAACTTTTCCTTGGCTATCGACAATCCCACCACCAGACAAACCAGACACAGAAGTGGTTTGGTAGGTGATACCGGTCGTTCCCTTATCGTCATAGGAATCAACAGATCGGATAGTCCCGTTAGCCTTGTAAAGTTGGCCAGCTAGGATAGGTTGTTTCAGTTCTTTTGAGCTCGAGTCAGTTGGGTAGCCAATCGTACTAATAGCTTCTCCCGGCTGATGCGTCTTGTGCTCCGCTAAAGGTGCAAAAGTTGCTGCTTTGTTTGGACTAGCAATCGGAAGAGGAATAGGAGCTTCTACAAGAGCAAGGTCGTTTTTATAGCCTTTGCCAAACTCCTTCTTGTTCCAGAAATGGATGTCCTTTTCTCTAAATAAAACCGTAGTTCCAGAAGATGGAAGTGAGTTTTTCTTTTCGCTATTTGAACCAACGTTATAGTAGAACTGGGCAGCTTTCCCACCACGGATGTGGCCTTCACCAGTTTCTTTATTGGCTTCTAGGAAGTTATGAGCGACGGTAAGGATCAGGTTAGGGGCTACAAAGATACCTGAGCCTGAAACGAGGTAACGTTGCTCCCCTGCATTGTAAGTGCTGTAAACCATAGTAGCAGCAGTTGCAGGTTGTCCCTCGTAGTTGATGTGTTTGAGATCTTGTCCACCGTTAATAATAGCACGGTTTCCATTCTCAGCTTCTTTTGGAGCTTCTTCCTTATCCTTTAGAATGCTCTTAGTTTCTACTTCTGGACTAGCTTTCTTGTCAACGATAGTAGTCGTGTCGAGTTCTTTGACAGGTGTGTCTGGATAGGCACGGTCCTGAATGTCTTCAGGGAGCAAGTCAGCACTGTTGGTATCGGCAGCAGGCGTTTCTTGTTTTTCAGTCTCTACTCGACCTGCTTCTTTAGCTGGTTCAGCCTTGCTTTCCTCTATATCTGCGACTTGTTCAATTTGCTGGTCTAAATTGGATGTCGTGGCAGGAGATGTTTCGTCTGCACGCACGGTTCCAGAAGCAAAAAATGCCAGTCCGACGATGACAGAGGCTACGCCCACAGTTAACTTCCGAATGCTAAAAGTTTGCCCTTTTTCAAAAAGGTATCGATTCATAATATACTCCTAGTTTTTAGAAAGGCAGTCAGCTACTGCCCGAGCCCAAGTCTGACTTGGTTACAACTTGATTTAATGAAAAAACTCTCTGATAATTTGTAAGCTACTTTACCTCCCGTTTATAAAGCGCTTTCATTTTAAGATAAAAAATTTAAAAGGCCATTTCTCCCTTAAAATGACTAATAGTTTTTAATATAACAAATATACTAAATTAATGAAAGAATTGCAATAGCAAAAAAGCAAAAAATAAATATAAATTAAAGAAAATAAGTTACTTTTTAAAGAAAAAAAGCATCCTTTCAAGTCTCAAACTAAATGAAAGGACACGTTTTAAAAAGAAATTAGAGTATCTTTTGGAGAGACTCTTGGATGGTTTGGGGGTCTGTTTTGGAAGAGAAGCGCTCAAGGACTTGCCCATCTCGACCAATGAGAAACTTAGCAAAATTCCATTCGATTCGTTTTCCTAGCGGACCAGCTTTCTGGTCTTTTAACCAAAGGTAGAGAGGATCTGCTTCCTTGCCGTTGACCTTGATCTTGGCAAAGCGAGGGAAAGTTGTCTGATAGTGTAGGCTACAGAAGCTATTGATCTCCTCTGCGCTGCCGGGTGCTTGTCCCATAAACTGATTGCAAGGAAAATCCAAAATCTCAAAGCCCTGATCTTGGTAGTGATCATAGAGTTCTTGGAGCCCTTTGTACTGGGGGGTTAAGCCACATCCGGTAGCAGTGTTGACAATCAAAAGAACTTTGCCACGATAGCTCTCCAGGGGAGTTACTTGGTTGTTTTGGTTCAAAACGGAAAAATCATAAAGTGAAGTCATGAGGGCCTCTTTTCTTTTTCTACATTGTAACAGTTTTTACTTTTTTCGTCGAGTCGGATGGGAGAGGTTATTGAAAAAATACACAATTGTTAATAAATCAGCACAAAATGATGACCCTTTTATAAAACATGGTATAATAGGCCTATATAGCTAAATGAAGTAAACCTAACACTAGGGATTAAGAAAAAGGATAGAACAGTCATGTCAACAGTAAAAAGTGATCTAAATATTGCGCAAACGTATGCGAGTCAGCTGAAAAATGCTTGTCAATCGTTAACAGCAATCGCTGCGGCTAGTCAAGATGAGCTAACGACCCTTCAAGGGAATAACAAGGCCCATCAATGTCTGACAAAGGATCAAAATCTAGCTAGTCAGATTACAGCCGCTGTCACCCTAACTTCCGAACGACTGCACTCTGTAGCGAGTGATTTTGAGGCGCTAGATGAAGCTGCGGCCAATGATTTTAGGAGTCATACATGAGCAAGTTAGATGGGTTGAAGAAAAGAGAGCGAGACCTCTTGTACCAGCTAGAAGACAATGGAAAAGAGAAATATCGCACCAAAGAACTGATAGAAACCTTTGAAGGATATGATAGAGCTAGCCACCGTTATCAAAGTGATTTGTGGGAGGCGGCCTATCAGAGCCGATATGCAGGACAGTTGGAAGAAACGCTCCTGCAAAGAAACCAACTTAAAAACCAAATCCTTGAGGACCTCAGCTACCACATGGATGATTTGAAGAAAGAAAAATTCCGGTTAGAGGGAGACTTGGATGCGGTTTACTATGAAAGACGCAAAGAACTAGAAAGAGAAGAGGAGAAACGACATGGGCATTGATATGTATTTGGAACAATCACAACTACAAAGTTCAAGTGTAGTAACCATGTGCCAATCTCAGGTGGAGGCTTATCAAGACTTGCAATCAGCCATTCAAAAGTTTTCAGAGGATACAGAGAGTCTAAAGGGCGACGCTTATGATTCGGCTAGAAGTTTTTTTGCAAGTGCCTTGCTGCCCTTGAGCAAAGGGGGACAGCTCTATGCAGAAACCTTCTCTCAAGCTATCAAGAAATTTCCAGAAGACTACCAAAGTATGGTCGACAGCAAGAGTTGGCGTGAGGATGATCTGCTTGATAAGATCCGCCAGGAAGAGCAAATGATTGCTTATCTAGATGAAGTCAACCAATCCCTTTCTAGCTTGACCATGGATAGTGAAGAAAAGGGGAGATTGAGACGCAGCAATGTGGAACTCATGCGAGGACACCATGCGAATAAACGCGTCTATGAAACGATTTTGAGAGACCTGCGTGCCTATGATAGCTACTCAGGAGGGCTTTTCGATGAACTAGACAGTATTGATGTGCAACTGAGTCGCGGACTGGCCCAGATTGAAAGTAGTTGGGATGCAAAGACAGGGGTCTTTAAAGTCCCATCTGACCTGACTTGGGCTAACTACCTATCTGCTTATACTGATACAAAGGATATGAAGCTCAGTCGACAAGAGAAGACCTTTGTCCAGACCATGATGGCAGAATACGGCTTTGATGCAGAGACAGCCCAACAACTCCTGACCATCAAGCAGGGGATAGACAGTAAGTTCCCAACCTCAAGTCAAGAGTTTCGTGACTATATCTTTTTGCGAGTCGTCGGTGCAGCCTACTATAATGACTTTAAGTGGAATGAAACGGCAGGTGGTTTGGGGCATTATTTTTATAACGAATTTGTGAGTGATCCGCAGACAGGCCAAAAATTGAAAACTTTGAAACCAATTCTTGAAATCTTTAAAGAATTAGGATTGAAAAAAGAAAAGGCCAAAGAACTGTATTATAACCTTAGATTGCAACATGAGATGGCGGGTGGTGAAGTTGCTAATATAACAAAGTTAAAAGAAAAAAGACTTGAATATAACAGTGCCAAGACTAAATATGAAAAAGTTTATGGTACTTCAGGTAACTTTGACCAATTTTGGGATACCAAACTGAAGGCCTATTCTAACAATGGAGCAGGCCATGCAGACTTTACCCATCAATCCATCACTATGGCGACTCACCTTAATCCTAATCAAGTTCAGTTAGCTGATGTCTATGGCGGTAGAGAGCATGTCAAGGACCTTTCAGGCTGGGAGGGAGACACGACCTTTAACGCTACGGATAAGAAACCAAGCATTGGTGAAGACGACTACAAGGCAGATTTGGACTCGGTCAATCTTATCGGCCGTATGCAGAAGGGGCAATCCTATGACCAAGCGATATCTTCCTATTATGCTGACCTTCAAAAATACTCCTCTCAGAGAGAAAGAGAATTTTTGAAAAATAAGGATTGGAATACAGTCAGGGATACTATTTATGATAGTTTGCGACCAACAGATATTAAGTTAGATGGGGAGGGTGCTCTTAAAGCATATATTGAAAGAAAATATCCAGGTGTGTCCAAGTTTTTAAATCGTTTAGAAGTTGTGGCAGATTAGGAGGATGATGATGAAAAAAATACTCGGTCTAGTAGTGTTATTTGTACTAATTGTATTATCTTGTTTCTACTTTTTTATCCAACAACCTAAAAATATTTTTGATGAAATTTACCAAGAGACGGAGAAAACCTATCGGTCAAATAATATTTTAAGAAATATAGATGGATTTGAAATCAGACCTGATTGGCCAAGTGATGGAGAGTATTCTAAATATTATCCATTTGGAACTTATAATAAAAACAATACCCCAGAAGACTATTTTGAAATCGAAATTGGTTTTAATTTTGCTACAAAAACACAATTAAGTTCAATCTCGTTTGAAAAGCGAATTGGGCCAAATGTTAGAGTTAGAATATGGGATAACTATTCTCGTAAGGATCGTGTTTTAAAAAAATTTGTAAAAATAGGTTTAAAGAAAGCGGATACGGAAACTTATATCGAAGACGAAACCCAAGTGAAATCTTACCTAGAGCAGTACGGTATCACTGCCAAGGATTTGGATTCTTACTACGACGAAATCGTAAATCAGAAAGTCCTGAAAGATTGGTGCTCGATTTATGACAGTAAATACTCGCCAAGCAATTATGGTGATGTCAAGATTGAAACCCAGTGGGAGAATTGGTGATAGGGATCAGTAGATATTTTGGAAAATATCCTATGAATTGAAGTGGAAATCCCACCTAGAACAAGCTAGGTGGGATTCTTTGCCTATAAAATGAGAAATTAGCGAATCTTGGTCTATTTTTTAACGTATTCCGATAAAAAGGCGTAGGTCATGGTTCCAAAGATGGCACCAATTCCCAAACCTAAGACTAGTAAAGGGAGCATTTTATCGAACTGGGAGAGATTGTCCCAAAAGGTATCTAAGGGAAAATGCTGAACAAAGAGTTTATGAAAGATTAGTAAGAGGAAGAGACCAATCTGAATACTGATGAATACACCCCAACTACGAACTTTGATTTGGCTTTTGCTGTAGCTTTTGTGATGGATTTCGGACTGGTCATCCTTTTCTAAATGTGAGTCGCGAACTGCTAGTCTCGCCCTAGATGAGAGGACGAAGATAAGTCCAAAATAGAGGTAGGGCATGGCATCTCGAACCAACTCTATGAAGCGTCCAAATAGGAGATAGAACAAGAAGAGTAGGAGGGAGGAGTAAACGATTTGGATCAAGGCACGGGCACAAGCCCTGTAGATCATCTCTTGACGGCATTCATCAAAAGGCCCTTGTATGTGAAAGAATAGTTTGAGTAAGCGAGTGGTGAGATCTTCTTTTTTCATGGGAGTAACCTCCTAAATGAGCGATTTTTGATTGACTTCTTTAAAGAGTTGATAGAGAGTATAGAAGTAGACCAAACTAAAAATGATGCAGATTATTAGAAATACCAGGTATCTCCACTCCATAGGATTTGTTAAAAGTTGTGGAAAGGATACGAGGACAAAACAGAGAGATGCGTTTAGAAGACGTATTTTTTTTGATTGGATTTTCTGGAATCTCTGTCCCTTGTTCAATACAGGAAGGAATAAAAGAAAGATAATCAAGAAAGGATGCTCAATATGTCCAGAAAGTAGGAAAAAGGTAACAAAGATACTGATAAAAACATGACTGATCAGTAGTCTAGCTAGTGATTTCATAAGGTACCTCCTAGTCGTCTTCTTGGTCTTTCTTGGCCTTTTGAATGCGAAGAGAGACGATAATTTGCATCATCAGTCCAAAAAAGAACGCTCCCAGTATAGTTTTTAAAATATGTTTTGAATTCAGAAGAGAACTGATGAAATTTGGATTTTCACTGGTTAGGGTATCGATGAGTGGCATTATAAAAAATATCGCTATGCCATAGATTAGACCGGCTTTTAGACCAGGAAAATGCAGTTGTTTATTTTCTTTCTTGCTTAACATTTCGGGGTCAATAGCTGTGATGCCTGTTTTCCTGGTTTGGGAGAGCACATAGAGAGCAGAAATCATCGAAATGCCGAATACCACAAGAGGATAACCGATAGCGACAATTTGCGGGTATTTATAAGCAAGAACGAGCGGGATAAGATTGCCAAATGTCATCAGATAAAAGAGGACAATAAAGACCTGATTCCCGATACGATCGGCCTCGCGCCGTTTGTGTTCGTCAAGGGGACCAGAAATACCGTATGTGCGTTTGATGAGTTTGTCAGTGAGAGTTTCTTTTTTCATTTGTTTGCTCCTTTTTTAAAAATCGTCTTCCCAAAAGAGGCTATTGAGGTCAGTTTGGAGGCTGCGGGCGAGGTTGAGACAGAGTTCTAGGGTTGGATTGTATTTGTCATTTTCAATCATGTTGATGGTCTGTCTCGAGACACCGATATCTTTGGCGAGCTCGAGCTGGGAAATGCCCAATTCCTTGCGGAATTCTTTAACACGATTCATAGGGTCTCCTTTCTGATATGTCGTATATATTTGACTATATTATATTCTTTTGGAGATGGCGTGTCAAGTATATACGACATTTTTTTGAGAATTATTTTCGAAGAAACTTAGCCTTGTCTGACAAGTGCAAGCTGGTCAGATTTGTGGTAAAATAGATAGGATATGACAAAAGAATTTCATCATGTAACGGTCTTGCTTCATGAAACGATTGATATGCTTGACGTAAAACCTGACGGTATCTACGTTGATGCGACTTTGGGCGGAGCAGGCCATAGCGAATATTTATTAAGTAAATTGAGCGAAAAAGGGCATCTCTATGCCTTTGACCAGGACCAGAATGCCATTGACAATGCGCAAAAACGGTTGGCACCCTATATCGAAAAGGGGATGGTAACCTTTATCAAGGATAACTTCCGTCATTTGCAGGCACGTTTGCAGGAGGCTGGTGTCCAGGAAATTGATGGAATTTGTTATGATTTGGGAGTGTCCAGTCCTCAGCTGGATCAGCGTGAACGTGGTTTTTCTTATAAAAAGGATGCGCCACTGGATATGCGGATGAATCAGGAAGCTAGTCTGACGGCCTATGAGGTGGTCAATCATTATGACTATCATGACTTGGTTCGGATCTTTTTCAAGTATGGTGAGGATAAGTTTTCTAAACAGATAGCTCGTAAGATTGAGCAAGCGCGTGAGGTGAAACCCATTGAGACAACGACGGAGTTGGCAGAGATTATCAAGTCGGCCAAGCCTGCCAAGGAGCTCAAGAAAAAGGGACACCCTGCCAAGCAGATTTTTCAGGCTATCCGAATCGAAGTCAATGATGAGCTGGGCGCTGCAGATGAATCTATCCAGCAGGCCATGGACATGCTGGCTCTGGATGGTAGAATCTCGGTCATTACCTTCCATTCGCTGGAAGACCGCTTGACCAAGCAATTATTCAAGGAAGCTTCAACAGTGGAAGTTCCCAAAGGCTTGCCCTTCATTCCAGATGACCTTAAGCCCAAGATGGAATTGGTATCCCGTAAGCCAATCTTGCCAAGTGCTGAAGAGCTAGAAGCCAACAATCGTTCGCATTCAGCCAAGTTGCGCGTGGCTAGAAAAATTCACAAGTAAGAGGAAAAACATGGCAGAAAGAATCGAAAAAACAAGCCAGTTATTGCAAACGAAGTTCAAAGGTTTTTCACGTGTGGAAAAGGCCTTCTATGTTTCGATTGCTGCAACAATGATTATCCTGGCAATTAGCGTTGTGTTTATGCAGACCAAGCTATTACAAGTTCAGAATGAATTGACCAAGGTCAATGCTCAAATCGAAGAAAAGAAAACCGAGCTAGATGATGCCAAGCAAGAGGTCAATGAATTGATTCGTTCAGAACGTTTGAAAGAGATTGCAAACTCTAAAGATTTGCAGCTGAATAACGAAAATATCCGAGCAGCGGAGTAAGAAATGAAACAGTGGAAAGAAAAAATCATCCGTTATGCCGTTCGTAACCGTAAATCTCCAGAAGAAAATCGCCGAAGAGTAGGGAAAAGCCTGAGTTTATTGGCTGTCATACTCTTCGCTGTCTTTTTGGTCAACTTTGCGGTCATCATCGGAACGGGTAAAAAATTTGGTAAGGACTTGGTTCAAGAAGCCAACAAGGTTCACCAAACAACCAAGACGATTCCTGCAAAACGGGGAACCATCTACGATCGTAATGGAACGCCTATTGCAGAGGATGCGACTTCGTATAATATCTATGCCGTTATTGATAAGACCTACAAGTCAGCAACAGGCAAAATTCTCTATGTAGAGGATTCTCAATTTAATAAGGTAGCTGAAATTTTCCATAAGTATCTGGATATGGAGGAGTCTTATGTCAAAGAACAGCTTTCTCAACCAGATCTGAAACAGGTATCTTTTGGTACCAAGGGAAATGGGATCACCTATGCCAATATGATGGCTATTAAAAATGACCTCAAAACTGCTGGTGTTGAGGGAGTTGACTTTACAACTAGCCCTAACCGCAGTTATCCCAATGGACAGTTTGCTTCTTCCTTTATCGGTTTAGCGCAACTCCATGAAAATGAGGATGGCACCAAACGTTTGATTGGGACATCTGGATTGGAGAGTTCTTTAAATAACATTCTGGCGGGTACAGATGGGATCATCACCTATGAGAAGGATCGTCTGGGAAATATTGTTCCGGGTACAGATCAAGCTTCTCAACAAACGGTAGATGGAAAGGATGTGTACACAACCCTTTCTAGTCCCTTGCAATCCTTTATGGAAACCCAGATGGATGCCTTTCAGGAAAAGGTAAAAGGCAAGTATATGACGGCTACCTTGGTCAGCGCTAAAACAGGGGAAATCCTGGCTACGACCCAACGGCCGACCTTTAATGCAGATACCAAGGATGGCATCACAAAAGACTTTGTCTGGCGTGATATCCTCTATCAAAGTAACTATGAGCCAGGGTCAACCATGAAGGTGATGATGTTAGCTTCGGCTATTGACAACAATACCTTCCCTGGTGGCGAATACTTTAACAGTAGCGAATTGAAAATAGCTGATGCGACCATTCGAGACTGGGACGTCAATGAAGGATTGACCAGTGGTGGCACTATGACCTTCTCTCAAGGATTTGCCCACTCAAGTAATATCGGAATGACCTTGCTTGAGCAAAAGATGGGAGATGCAACCTGGTTGGACTACCTTAACCGCTTTAAGTTTGGAGTACCGACCCGTTTTGGTCTGACAGATGAGTACACAGGTCAATTACCTGCTGATAACATTGTTAATATCGCCATGAGTGCATTTGGACAAGGGATCTCTGTCACCCAGACCCAGATGCTTCGTGCTTTTACAGCTATTGCCAACGATGGGGTTATGTTGGAGCCAAAATTTATCAGTGCCCTCTATGATCCAAATGACCAGTCTGTCCGTAAGTCTCAAAAGGAAATTGTCGGAAATCCTGTGTCAAAAGCAGCAGCATCCTCTACTCGGGAGCACATGGTCATGGTCGGAACAGATCCTGTCTACGGTACCATGTACAACCACAGCATAGGAAAGCCGAATGTCAATGTTCCAGGTCAGAATGTCGCCCTGAAATCAGGGACTGCTCAGATTGCCGATGAGAAGAATGGGGGTTATCTTACAGGTGAAACCAACTATATCTTCTCTGTTGTATCCATGCATCCTGCAGAAAATCCTGACTTTATCCTCTATGTGACGGTGCAACAGCCAGTGCATTATTCGGGTGTTCAGCTGGGAGAGTTTGCCAACCCAATCCTTGAGCGAGCCTCTGCTATGAAAGAATCCCTCAATCTTCAGTCAACTGCCAAGAGCTTAGATCAGGTCAGCAAGACGACAAGCTATGCCATGCCAGCTACCAAGGACTTTACTCCGGGTGACCTAGCAGAGGAATTGCGTCGTAACCTTGTCCAACCAATCGTTATCGGAACAGGAACCAAGATCAAGGAGCTCTCGGTTTCTGAAGGAGATAATTTGGAAGCTAATCAGCAGATCTTGATCCTATCTGATAAGGTCGAAGAAATGCCTGATATGTATGGCTGGACAGATGAAAATGTGCAAACATTTGCTAAATGGCTAAATATAGAAGTCGAGTGGGAAGGTAGTGGCAAAACGGTCAAGAAACAAAGTGTCCGTGCCAATACGGCCCTCAAAGACATCAAAAAAATGAAAATAACTTTAGGAGATTAAGATGATTAGTTCCATTAATGCTGGAGTTCTAGCCTTTCTATTGACCTTGATAGGTATTCCAGCCTTTATCCGATTTTATCGAAAAGCACAGATTACAGGACAGCAGATGCACGAGGATGTCAAGCAACACCAAGCTAAAGCTGGGACTCCAACCATGGGAGGTCTTGTCTTCCTTATCGTTGCAGTAGTAGTGAGTTTCCTTGTCGCTCTCTTTACCCAACAATTGACTAACAATGTAGGTATGATTTTGTTTATCTTGGTTTTGTATGGTTTGGTAGGTTTTTTGGATGATTTCCTCAAAATTTTCCGTAAGATAAACGAAGGATTGAATCCTAAGCAAAAGCTTGCTCTCCAGTTGCTTGGAGGAGTGATTTTCTACCTCTTTTATGAGCGTGGTGGCGACATGCTTTCGGTCTTTGGCTACCAAGTACATCTGGGTATTTTCTATATCTTCTTTGCCCTTTTCTGGCTAGTTGGCTTTTCAAATGCGGTGAATCTGACTGACGGGATCGACGGCTTAGCAAGTATTTCCGTAGTGATTAGCCTGTCTGCCTATGGTGTGATTGCTTATATGCAAAATCAACTGGATATTCTTCTTGTGATTCTTGCCATGATTGGTGGTTTGCTAGGTTTCTTCGTCTTTAATCACAAGCCTGCCAAGGTTTTCATGGGAGATGTGGGTAGTTTGGCTCTAGGTGGGATGCTGGCAGCAATCTCTATGGCCCTCCACCAAGAATGGACCCTTTTACTGATTGGGATTATCTATGTCTTTGAGACAAGCTCTGTTATGATGCAGGTTACCTACTTCAAACTTAGTGGTGGAAAGCGTATTTTCCGTATGACACCTGTGCATCATCATTTCGAGCTTGGAGGATTCTCAGGCAAGGGCAATCCTTGGAGCGAGTGGAAGGTTGACTTCTTCTTTTGGGGAGTTGGGCTTCTAGCAAGTCTCTTGACCCTAGCCTTTTTATACCTACTGTAAAACTAACTTTTGATTACAAAATAAAACAGGATGAAGGTGATCTTCATCCTGTTTTTGTGTGCTTAAAGGTTAGTTGGAGTCATCCTTTCTTCCTTTTAGCATAAAAGTGGCTGTAAGGGCTAGGCTGAGGCCTGCTAAGAAGAGGAGTGGGTTGGACGCTTCTCCTGTCGCTGGAAGTTCTTCTTTAGGAGAATGATTTCCAGTTTTAGCAAGGCTCGGACTAGCTGAAAGTTGTTCAGCCTCGTGTGCCAAGTCTTCTGTATCTGAAGCACTTGGTTTTTCATCTGTACTAGGGGTTGTTCCAGCAGCTTGATAGACGACAGCATAGGTACTGAAATGATTAGTGATGAATTCTACCTTTCCGTCTCGTACAGTGAAATCAAGGGCTTGCAACTCCTTGGTCGGAGTGATGTAGTAGATATTTTCGACGCTAGCTGAAACAGGCAAGCGAACTAAGACAGAGCCTTTTGGCTGCAAGCTATTATTGGTTGGATTTTTAAGCTGTAGATCGTAAGCATCATAGGTCTTGCCAAAGAGTTCTTGAGCTAGGACACGTCGGCTAGAGATGTGAGAAATTCCTTCTAAGTCAGTGACTCCCCCAATGATTTCCACTCCGGTTTCTTTGTCTTTCAAGACTCGAACTGGATAGTCAGGAAGGCTAAGGGATGGAGCGGCCTGATCCCCACTAGTTCCGATAGGGTCAGTGTACTCAGGTTTTTCAACAGTAGGGGCTTCCTCTTGCCCTGCTGTTCCGATAGGTTCGGTGTACTCAGGTTTTTCAACAGTAGTAGCTTCTTCTTGCCCTGCCGTTCCGATAGGTTCAGTGTACTCAGGAATTTCTACAGTAGGTGGCACTTCTTGCCCTGCAGTCCCGATAGGCTCAGTGTACTCAGGTTTCTCGACAGTAGGAGCTGGTTCATCCCCCTTGTTTGTAGTTGGCTGCTTCTCGTCAACTTTCTTTTCATCTTTTTTAGTAAAGACGGCTACGATAGGGCTACTTGTGGTATTTCCTTGAATGGTATAAGCTTCAATGGCATTTCCAGCTTTGCGATTGGTTTCGTCAGGAATTGGGATTTGAACTTGATTGTCTTGGATTGATAGGATAGTCTGATCTCCACTTGTAACTAGATGCGTTTCATCCACCTTACGCAATACTAGAGGATCTTTGACACCTGGGAAGGTTACAGCGAGGGCTTCCCAATCTCCAGATGGTAGGGTTAAGGAAATTTCTTTGTCATTTTCCTTAAGAGGCGCGATGCTCGGGCTATCTATACCAACAGCAGGAGCTTTGATGATATCAAAGGAGTCTAGAGAGATTTTCTTGCGACCTTCTGGCGAATCTGGATCAACTTGTAATGTCAGGGTATGCGGACCGTCAGTGAGATTTGTAAATTCGCCAATAAAAGCTCTCTTTTCAGTTGCGCCTGAAGTGTAGAAGTCTAGACTGGGCATTTCTTTGCCATCTAGTGTAACACGTGCTCGTCCAAGGGCAAGGCTCTTCAAGCCATAAATTCGAATGCCTGTCCCTGTAAAGGAAATGGTTGCCTGAGCTTCTGAAGCTGTACTAGAGTCGCTGTTGTTAATATCAGCGTATTTTTCCGTACCACCGTAGAGTTCAGGGTCAGACCAGTCCTTAAACTGGGAACCATACTGGATACGCGAATCACGATCATCCATTTTTTCAATCGTATTGCCTGTTCCTGCTAGGATCTTGAAGTAGTCTAATGAAATTTTCGAGCGCTCACTACCACGTCCTTTGTGCTCACGTTTAACACTAAGAGTCAATGTGTGAGGTCCGTCAGATAATCCTGTGAAGCGACCAATGAGACTACCTTTTTCAGTTGCTCCAGCAGTATGGAAGTCAAGCTCGCCGACCTCTTTGCCATCAATTTTAGCAGTGGCAAGACCTAGTTCAGACGATTTCAGTCCATAGATTTCGATACCAACGCCAGTGAAAGGAATAGTGGCAGTGAGATCTTCGTCTGTGTAGTCTCCTTTTGAAAGGTCAGCAAATTTCTCTGTTCCTCCAAATAATTCTGAGTCTGCCCAGTTTCCAAAGGCAGCTCCGTACTGGATGCGGCTATCTCGGTCGTCCATCAACTCGCTATAGGTTTCGACAGTGGCCTGTTCAGAAACTTGTGTGGCAAGATCGCCCAGCATAGCCTTGACAGTATAGGTGTAGGCATGTTGAGGATCTAGTGATCGGTCGATAAAGTGGGTTTGATTGGTTACAAATTCTCTGGTCGCAGAGGTTTGACCATTTTCGTCTTTCACTTGTCTTTGGATGACATAGTGGGTAGCGCCTTCTACTTGGTTAAAGGTAAGTTCGGCAGTGACTCCATTTTGTCGAACGGCTGTCAGACTGGTTACACGACCAGGGAAATGTTCAAAGGTAATGACGTCACCTTTTTGTGTTGCTAGTTGGATACGATTGTTTTTGAGAATCGTTGCCTTGACTGGTTTGCCATTGACCTTGATCTGACTAGCTTCGATGTTTGGATAGTCTACAACCAGGTCTCCGCCGACATTTGACAGGAAGGACAAGCTTTGAAGGTTTTTATCTTTCCACTTCATGCTGACTTCAAAGTTACCTCGAGCAACCAAGCCAGAAACTTGACCGTCTTTCCAAGCATCTGGAAGGGCTGGCAATGGCGCAATATAGCCAGTATGAGATTGGAGGAGCATTTCTGCCATCCCACTAGTTGCTCCAAAGTTTCCGTCGATTTGGAATGGTGCGTGGGTATCCCAAAGGTTTTCTAGGGTTGAGTATTTGAGCTGTTCAGCGAGTAAGCGATGGGCACGGTTACCGTCCAAGAGACGAGCCCAGAGGTTGATTTTATTGGCCTTAGACCAACCAGTACCACCATCTCCACGGTGGTTGAGGGTAGCACGCGCAGCTTCTAGGTATTCAGCCTGATCCTTGCTAAAGAGCGTACCTGGGAAGAGACCAACTAGATGGGAAACGTGACGGTGGTTGTTTTCAATCCCTTCGTTGGTGAATTGTGGGCTGTCTTCTTCGTACCATTCCTTGATACGTCCTTCTTTGTTGATGTGAAATGGTTTCAGTTTGTCAAATTTAGCCTTGACCTCTGTGACTAAGTCTTGGTCGACTTTCAGATGGTTGGCGACTTCCATGTAGTCGTGGAAGAGTTGCCAGACTAGCGACTGGTCAAAGGTATTTCCGATCGTGATGGTCCCGTGTTCTGGTGAGTAGGATGGAGAAGACACCCAACGATCACTGGCCTTGTCATAGTGCAAGAAGGAGTTCCAGAACTTAGCTGTTTCCTTGAGCATTGGGTAAATCTTTTCTTTTAGATAAGTTTCGTCCCTGGTGAATTTGTAGTAATCATAGACGTTCTGCATCATCCAAGCATTAGCAGCTGGAGACCAACCCCAATAGTAATTCCAGCCTGGAGTAGTCCAGCCAAATGGTGTTGCTTGAGTGTGGACCAGCCAACCATTTTCTTGTCCGTCTTTGGATTCGATGCCAGCGTATTCCTTGGCAGCGAGACGACCATAGTGGCGCATGTCGTCAATGTAGTTGATCATTGGCTTGGCAGTTTCAGCAAGGTTGCTCATGTAAGCTGGCCAATAGTTCATTTGCAAATTGACATTGAGGTGGTAGTCAGCGTTCCAAGGTGGATTGTCTACAGCATTCCAGACTCCTTGTAGGTTGGCAGGAAGGGCATCTGTCCGATCACGAGACGAACTAATCAATAAATAACGTCCGTATTGGAAGAAGAGTTCTTCCAATTTTTGCCCTTTTTCTGGGTTATAGCCTTGAAGGGCCTCTTTTGTCGTTTGAGCAGTCTTGCTTCCACCTAGATTTAGTTTAACACGATTAAAGAGACTTTGATAATCCTTGATATGGTCTTTTTTAAGTGTCTCGTAGTCTTTGGCCTTAGCGGCTTCTACAATACCCTTAACCGTTTTTTCGAGGTCAATGTCTTTTCGATAGTTGGTTTTAGGATTTTGAGCAAAGTTTGTCTTGGCGCTGAGATAGAGGGTCGCATAGCTTGCGCCTGTAACGGTTAGGGTCTCATTCTGAACAGTGACTGTTCCATCCGTTTTAATTCCTAAATAGGATGCAAATTTGAGGTCGTTATCTTTAACAGTTCCTTTTAGAAGAATTCCATGTTCATCTGTAGTAACATGTCCGTCCTTATAGTTGGAATATTCCCAAGAGTAATTACCATTAGCAAGCAAGTCCTCAGTCAAGCTGTTCCAAAGAGTAAAGTCAAGCGTCTTGTTTCCTTTTTTAGTCAGGTGGGTCACAGTGACATCATCAGGATAGCTGGAGAAGGTTTCGCGTTTGAAGGTCGTCCCATCTTGGGTGTAAGAAGTAGTCGTAGTGGCCTCTGTGATATCCAAACCACGGTGATAATCTGTTACGGTATCCAGGCCTTTCTTCTGATTGTTAAAGACCATGAAGATATCACCAAAGGCTAGGTAACGTCCATACTGGGCATTATTTGGCCCAACTAAATTTTGTTCAGCCAGTTGTTTGGCTTTTTGGCGGTCACCATCTTCGAGAGCCTTACGAATTTCTGCTAGGACCTTGTAGCGATCCTTGTAGTTTCCACCATTATAGTCGGTGCTATCGGGCCGGGGACCTCCTGACCAGAGGGTCTTTTCGTTATACTGGATTCTCTCTTCACCGATCAGACCAAAGACCTTAGCTCCCATCTCGCCATTTCCGACTGGAAGGGCTTGTTTTTCCCACCCATCATAGGAGGGAGCTGTTGGCTGATCGTAGTTGAGTTGATAGTTTTCTTGCTTTGTCACGGGTAGCTCGGTATTTTCATTCTCCTTGTTTTCGTTTGATTCAACAATAGGCTCAGAACTAGTTTGGCTATTTGTAGCTTGTGGAGTCTCAGCAGGTTTACTTTCAGCAGGATTGCTTTCGACATCTGACTTCTCAACTAGAGCTGGTTTAGTGGTCTCAGTCGGTTCAATCTGCTCTGATCCACTATCAGGTTTAATAGTAGTCTCGACAATACTTGGGGCATTTTGTTGTACTTCAATACCATCAGCTGAGACTGTATGACTAGATAGAAAAACAGCCCCCAGCAAAACAGAAGCAGTCCCAACCGTTAGTTTGCGGATGCTATAGCGACAGGATTTCTCCCAAAATATTTTCTCCCTAGAAATTTCTATTTGTTTTGGAACCGTTTATATTTTGTAAAACAAAGCCCTATATTTTTTCTATTTAAATCCCATTCTACTGATTACCTATTATTTGTCAAGAGGTTTCTAGTGAAAAACATATTTGAGATTGCTTTTTCTTAAAATAGTAGAATAAGCAGGATAGAGTCACTCTTTTCCAATGATCAACTAGAAGATCATTTATTACCAAAAAACGGTTGAGAGTATCCCCAACTGTAAGTGTTTATTTCGGATGCCTTTTGGCAAAGTCAACAAAGTGAAATTTTTCTAATTTATGGCGACTTTCGGTGAACTGAAACTGGCGCCCGTCTTGGAGATAGACTTTTGACTTGATTGATACGACATAAGGGTCTTTGCCAATGTCCATGAGAATCTTGTCTCGGTCACCTGTGTGGTCGATAGTAATTTCTTTCTGAGCATAATCAATAAGAAGTTTGAGGTCATCCTCTATATAAGAATAGATAGAATGCTCAGCGATTTGGCGAGTGAGATTCGGGATTAGTTCCATATCCAGATAGTCCGTATCCAGAACCGATACCAGGTCATCCACTACACGTTGGCGGACCACCTTCCAAACCATCCGAAACTCTGGAAAGCCGGTTATCAGTGAGGATTTTTTATCGATAATGATTTTATCTAGACTGACCACGTTTGTTTTCGAGCGGAGTCCAAGTTCCTGGACCAGTTCTTGGTAGCTGGTTAGGTTGGAGACAGGGAAATTGACGGTTTCTTCTTTGATAACTTGAGAACCCTGACCTCTTATTTTCTTGATCAATCCTTCCTCTTGGAGCAGGGACAGAGCCTTTCGTACGGTGTCACGACTCACTTGATACTGGTTCATGAGGTCGTGCTCACTAGGAAGAAAATCTCCGACAGCGTAAGTCTCATTTTGAATGGTTTCCTGAATTTGCTTAAATAGTTGTTGGTATTTCTTCATATTGCTTCCTTAAATGGGTTTTTAGTCTAGTTCAATGGACACCTGTATCTATTTTACCATACAAGTGCTAGAAAATATCCAAAAATATCCTCTTTTTATCACAAACAAGTTGCCTACAAGTTTGGTATCGTTTACAATAGTCTTATCAAATAAAACTTGCTTTGACAAGTATAAGGAGAATCAAATGGGAAAATTTGAACAAGAAGCCAAAGATCTGCTTCAAGCGATCGGAGGCAAGGAGAATGTCACTGCCGTAACCCACTGTGCGACACGGATGCGCTTTGTTCTCGGAGACGAAAAGAAGGCCAATGTCAAGGCTATCGAGTCGATTCCAGCCGTCAAAGGGACCTTTACCAATGCCGGTCAATTTCAGGTGATTATTGGGAATGACGTGCCGATTTTTTATAATGATTTTACAGCTGTTTCAGGTATTGAGGGTGTCTCCAAAGAAGCAGCCAAGTCCGCAGCTAAGAGCAATCAAAACCTGATCCAACGTGTCATGACCACTCTAGCAGAAATCTTTACGCCGATTATTCCAGCCTTGATTGTCGGAGGATTGATCCTTGGTTTCCGCAATGTATTAGAAGGTGTGCATTGGTCAATGTTGGATGGCAAGACTATCACAGAATCCTCTCAGTTTTGGTCAGGGGTTAATCACTTCCTCTGGTTGCCTGGTGAAGCAATCTTCCAGTTCTTACCAGTAGGGATTACCTGGTCTGTCTCTCGTAAGATGGGAACCAGCCAAATCTTGGGAATTGTACTCGGGATCTGTTTGGTTTCACCTCAGTTGCTCAATGCCTATGCAGTAGCTTCAACACCTGCATCAGAAATCGCAGCCAACTGGGTATGGAATTTTGGCTACTTTACTGTTAATCGTATCGGTTATCAAGCCCAAGTTATTCCAGCCTTACTGGCAGGTTTGAGTTTAGCATATTTGGAAATTTTCTGGCGCAAGCATATCCCAGAAGTGATTTCGATGATTTTTGTACCTTTCTTGTCATTGATTCCAGCTTTGATTTTGGCTCATACTGTATTGGGGCCAATCGGTTGGACAATCGGGCAAGGACTCTCATCAGTTGTCTTGGCAGGTTTGACGGGTCCAGTTAAATGGCTCTTCGGTGCGATTTTTGGTGCCCTCTACGCTCCATTTGTCATCACAGGTTTGCACCATATGACCAATGCCATCGATACACAATTGATTGCGGATGCTGGCGGGACTGCCCTCTGGCCAATGATTGCTCTTTCAAATATTGCCCAAGGTTCTGCCGTATTTGCCTATTATTTCATGCACCGTCATGATGAGCGTGAGGCTCAGATTTCACTTCCTGCAACCATTTCAGCCTATCTCGGTGTTACAGAACCAGCCCTCTTTGGGGTTAATGTCAAATACATCTATCCATTTGTAGCTGGGATGATTGGTTCGGCCCTTGCAGGCATGTTGTCCGTTACATTCAATGTAACTGCGGCTTCTATCGGTATCGGAGGTTTGCCAGGTATCCTCTCTATTCAACCTCAATACATGCTGCCGTTTGCAGGAACCATGCTAGTTGCTATTGTTGTACCAATGCTCTTGACTTTCTTCTTCCGCAAGGTAGGCCTCTTTACAAAGACAGAGGATGATACAGCCTTACAGGCAGAATTCGTTGCCCAAGAAGAGGCAGAATTTGTGAATCATGAGCCAGTAACCCTTGCTCAAGTAGAAATTGTTAGCCCCCTTGCTGGTCAAGTGAAAGAATTGAGTCAAGCGACGGATCCTGTTTTTGCATCAGGTGTTATGGGGCAAGGTCTAGTCATTGAACCAAGCCAAGGTGAGTTGACTTCTCCAGTCAATGGGACAGTAACGGTTCTTTTCCCTACCAAGCATGCCATTGGTATTGTCTCTGATGAGGGGGTGGAATTGCTCATCCACATCGGTATGGATACAGTAGGTCTTGATGGCAAAGGTTTTGAAAGTCTTGTAGCCCAAGGAGACCATGTCACAATTGGTCAGAAATTGATTCGTTTTGATATAGATGCTATTAAGGCTGCGGGTCTCGTGACAGAAACTCCAATTATCATCACTAACCAAGATGCTTATACAGCAACTATTACTGGAACTTATCCAACAACTATCCAAGCTGGAGAAGCTCTCATGGTCGCTACACGAATCTAATCGAAATAACCCAAACAGGGAAGGAACACAGGTTCCTCCCTTTTATCGGAAAAGGAGAAACAGATGGCACTTGATAAAGGAAAAGTAGTCTATCAAATCTATCCAAAATCATACAAAGACACCACTGGAAATGGTATTGGGGATTTCCGTGGGATTATCGAAAAAATTCCCTACTTAGCCAAACTGGGCGTGGATATGGTCTGGCTCAATCCATTCTACCCAAGTCCTCAACGGGATAATGGTTATGATATTTCAGATTATATGGCTGTGGATCCCCTTTTTGGTGATATGGCTGATTTTGAAGAGATGGTGCGTGTTGGTAAAGAGTACAAGATTGACTTTATGTTAGATATGGTGCTCAATCATTGTTCGACCGAGCATGAATGGTTTCAGAAAGCCCTGGCTGGTGACAAGTATTACCAAGACTTTTTCTTCATCCAAGATCAACCGACAGACTGGATTTCTAAGTTTGGTGGCTCTGCCTGGGCGCCTTTCGGGGATACGGGGAAATACTACCTTCACCTCTTTGATGAGACCCAGGCTGACCTTAATTGGCGCAATCCCAATGTCCGTAAGGAGCTTTTCAAGGTTGTTAATTTCTGGCGAGACAAGGGAGTCAAAGGTTTCCGATTTGATGTAATTAATTTGATTGGCAAGGATGAGGTCTTAGTGGATTGCCCAGAAAATGAAGGCAAGCCAGCTTACACAGACAAGCCCATCGTTCATGACTATTTGCGCATGATGAATCAAGCCACTTTTGGATCAGACGACAGTATTATGACAGTTGGGGAAATGTCCTCTACAACTATGGAAAACTGTGTCCTCTATTCGGCACCTGATCGTCAGGAATTATCCATGACCTTTAATTTCCATCATCTCAAGGTGGACTACAAGGATGGACAAAAGTGGACCTTGGCGCCCTTTGGTTTCGAAGAGTTGAAAAGACTTTACCATAGCTGGGGAAAGGAAATGAGTGACAAAAACGGCTGGAGTGCCCTCTTTTGGAACAATCACGACCAACCACGAGCCTTGAATCGTTTTGTCGATATTCAACATTTCCGCAATGAAGGGGCGACCATGCTGGCTGCCAGCATTCACCTGTCACGTGGGACACCTTATATCTACATGGGTGAGGAAATCGGAATGGTTGACCCAGACTATGATTCCATGGCTGACTATGTGGATGTCGAGTCCATCAATGCTTATCAGATGCTCTTAAAAGAAGGGAAAAGTGAGCAAGAAGCTTTCCAGATTATCCAGGCTAAGTCGCGTGATAACTCACGCATTCCCATGCAGTGGGATGATTCGGAAAATGCAGGTTTCACAAGAGGGACTCCTTGGCTCAAGGCAGGGAAATCTTCCCCTCATATCAACGTAGAAAATGAAATCCAAGGCCCAATTTTCACCTTCTACCAAAACTTGATTCGACTTCGTAAGGAAATGCCGATCATTTCAGAAGGAAGCTACAAACCAGCTTTTGAAGACAGTAAGCAAGTCTATGCCTTTGAACGTCAGTATGAGGATGAAAAGTTACTGGTCCTCAATAATTTTTATGCCACAGAAGTGGAAATCGACTTACCAATAGACTACCGAAATGGACAGATTCTGATTTCAAACTATGAAGATGTAGAAGTATCAGAAAAAATTCTTCTGAAACCGTATCAAACATTGGCTATTTATGTAAAATAAACGTAGCAAGGAGCCCTCTTTTGCAGAAAAGCAGGGTTCTTTTTGCTGTCTATTCCATCCTTGAAAGCGTAAAACAAACTAGTCAGAAAAGTCACTTTATGGTATAATATAGAAGACTCAAAAAGAAACAGGAGAAAAAGAATGGATTTACTTTTAGCAATTATCTTGATTGTGCTAGCTTTTCTAGGAGGAGCTCTTGGAGGTATGTATTTGGTTCGTAAGCAAATCGAAAAAGAATTTGCTGACAACCCACGTTTGAACGCTGAGGCAGTTCGTGCACTCTTGAGTGCAAATGGTCAAAAACCAAGCGAAGCCAAGGTACAACAAGTTTACCACCAAATCATCCGTCAACAAAAAGCAGCCCTTGCTAACAATAAAAAGAAATAAATAGGAAAAGTCTGGGATGAAAGTTCCAGACTTCTCACTATGTTCAATAGTTCTCAAGGATAAGACTTTTTCCTTGCATTCTATTGATATTTGATTATGATTAAGAGAGAGGCAGTTGGCATTCTATCAAGCTGTCGGTCTAATCGTTCAGGACAAGGAATCATGATGAACTATCAATCAGAAAAAAGACTAGAAAGAAGACTGTATGGATAATCGACCAATTGGTTTTTTGGATTCAGGTGTCGGGGGCTTGACTGTTGTTCGTGAGCTCATGCGCCAGCTTCCCCATGAAGAAATCGTCTATATTGGAGATTCGGCACGGGCACCCTATGGTCCCCGTCCTGCTGAGCAAATTCGTGAATATACTTGGCAGTTGGTCAACTTTCTCTTGACCAAGGATGTCAAAATGATTGTCATTGCTTGTAATACTGCGACTGCGGTCGTCTGGGAAGAAATCAAGGCGAAACTAGACATTCCCGTTCTAGGTGTGATTTTGCCAGGAGCTTCGGCAGCCATCAAGTCCAGTCAAGGCGGGAAAATCGGAGTGATTGGAACCCCCATGACGGTACAATCAGACATCTACCGTCAAAAAATCCATGATCTGGATCCGGATTTACAGGTGGAGAGTTTGGCCTGCCCTAAGTTTGCTCCCTTGGTGGAGTCAGGTGCCCTGTCAACCAGTGTTACCAAGAAAGTGGTCTATGAAACTCTGCGTCCCTTGGTTGGAAAGGTGGATAGCCTGATTTTGGGTTGTACCCATTACCCACTCCTTCGCCCTATCATCCAAAATGTCATGGGACCAAAGGTTCAGCTCATCGATAGTGGGGCAGAGTGTGTACGGGATATCTCGGTTTTGCTGAACTATTTTGAAATCAATCGTAGCCGAGATGCGGGACCTCTTCAACATCGTTTTTACACAACAGCCAATAGCCAAAGTTTTGCCCAAATTGGAGCAGAATGGCTGGAAAAAGAGATTCATGTGGAGCATGTAACATTATGACAAACAAAACTTATGAATATAAGGACGACCAGGACTGGTATGTCGGTGTCTGGGATGTCTATGGAGGCATCTATAGCCTTATCAAAGATCCTCTCGAGCTTGATTTTATGGATTTAGCGCGGATTTTTCGGGACGAGGAAAATGGCTTTCCGATTACGATAACGGTGATGCGCTGGTCTTCTAACTTCCGTCTGCTCTCCTTTATCGTTGAGATTTTAAATGCCGAAGCAGGTCGCAATCTAGAAGTCATCCAACGTCAGGGAGCTCTGCTCTTGGTTGAAAATGGAAAGCTTTTGCATGTTGAATTGCCTAAAGAAGGAGTCGATGTAGAAGCCTTCTTTGAAACTAGCAAGGTTAGAGAAACTCTGCTCATTGCGACTCGTAACGAGGGCAAGACCAAGGAATTCCGAGCTATCTTTGACAAGTTAGGCTACGATGTGGAAAATCTCAATGACTATCCAAACCTACCTGAAGTTGCTGAAACAGGCATGACCTTTGAAGAAAATGCCCGCCTGAAGGCAGAAACCATTTCCCAATTAACAGGAAAGATGGTTTTGGCAGATGACTCAGGTCTCAAAGTCGATGTCCTCGGCGGTTTGCCAGGAGTCTGGTCAGCCCGTTTTGCAGGTGTGGGAGCAACTGATCGTGAAAACAATGCCAAACTCTTGCACGAATTGGCCATGGTCTTTGAACTCAAGGACCGCTCAGCTCAATTCCATACAACCCTAGTCGTAGCTAGTCCAAACAAGGAAAGCTTGGTTGTTGAAGCTGACTGGCCAGGATACATTAACTTTGAACCCAAGGGGGAGAATGGTTTTGGTTATGATCCCCTCTTCCTTGTAGGAGAGACAGGTAAATCCTCAGCAGAGCTAACCCTTGAAGAAAAAAATAGCCAATCTCACCGCGCCTTAGCCGTTAAGAAACTTTTGGAGGTATTTCCATCATGGCAAAGCAAACCATCATTGTAATGAGTGACTCCCATGGAGATAGCTTGATTGTGGAAGAAATTCGTGACCGCTATCTAGGTAAAGTTGATGCCATTTTTCACGATGGTGACTCAGAACTCCGACCAGACTCTTCGCTCTGGGAGGGCATCCATGTCGTCAAAGGCAACATGGACTTTTATGCTGGCTACCCAGAACGTTTGGTAACTCAACTTGGTCCAACCAAGATCATCCAGACGCATGGACACTTGTTTGATATCAATTTCAACTTTCAAAAGTTGGACTACTGGGCTCAGGAAGAAGATGCCGATATCTGTCTCTATGGTCACTTGCATGTACCAAATGCTTGGATGGAAGGCAAGACTCTTTTTCTAAATCCAGGCTCCATCAGCCAACCACGAGGAACTATTAGAGAATGCCTCTATGCACGTGTGGAGATTGATAACAGCTATTTCAAAGTAGAGTTTTTGACACGTGACCATGAGGTTTATCCAGGCTTGTCCAAGGAGTTTGCTCGATGATTGCCAAGGAATTTGAAGCATTTTTATTGGAGCAGGAAGAGACTTTTCTTACCCCTGCTGAGAATCTAGCAGCTTTGATTGATACCCACAATGCCGACCATGCGATTTTAGTGCTGAGCCAAATCACTTATACCCGTATCCCTGTTGTGACTTTTGACAAACGCTTTGTCGGAACCATTGGTCTGAGAGACATTTTGGCTTATCAAATGGAGCAAGGTTTGACGGATGAGCAGATGGCAACGACAGACATCGTCAATATGACCAAGACGGATGTGGCAGTTGTCGCTCCAGACTATAACATCACAGAGGTCCTCCATAAACTGGTGGATGAACCCTTCTTGCCAGTGGTAGATGATGAAGGGATTTTTCAAGGAATCATCACGCGCAAGTCCATCCTCAAGGCCGTCAATGCTCTCTTACATGACTTTAGTAAGGAATATGAGATTCGATGCAAATGAGAGATAGCATTTCAGCCTTTTTAGAGGAAAAACAGGGCTTGTCTACCAATTCCAAGCAGTCCTATAAGTATGATCTGGAGCAATTTTTAGACATTGTGGGTGAGCGGATTTCTGAGACCAGTCTTAAGATTTACCAAGCCCAGCTAGCCAATCTAAAAATCAGCGCCCAGAAGCGAAAACTTTCGGCCTGTAACCAATTTCTCTACTTTCTCTATCGAAACGGAGAAGTGGACAGCTTTTACCGTCTGGAATTAGCCAAACAAGCTGAAAAGAAGACTGAAAAGCCAGAGATTCTAAATTTAGACTCTTTTTGGCAGGAAAGTAATTATCCAGAAGGACGCTTGCTGGCGCTTCTTATCTTGGAAATAGGGCTCTTGCCAAGTGAGATTTTAGCCCTTAAGGTTGCAGATATCAATCTGGATTTTCAAGTGTTGAGAATCAGCAAGGCTTCCCAACAGAGGATTGTCACCATACCCACGACCTTGACTCCAGAATTGGAACCCTTGATGGGGCAGACCTATCTCTTTGAAAGGAGTGGGAAAACCTATTCTCGTCAGTGGGCCTTTCGTCAGCTGGAGTCCTTTGTCAAGGAGAAAGGTTTTCCAGCCTTATCAGCCCAAGCCTTGCGGGAACAGTTCATTCTGAGACAGATAGAAAAGAAGGTCGAATTGTACGAAATAGCAAAAAAATTAGGATTAAAAACAGTCCTGACCTTAGAAAAATATAGATAATGGATATTAAATTAAAAGATTTTGAAGGGCCCCTGGACTTGCTCTTGCACCTGGTTTCTAAGTACCAGATGGATATTTACGATGTGCCCATCACAGAAGTCATCGAACAGTATCTAGCCTATGTCTCAACCCTGCAGGCCATGCGTCTGGAAGTGACGGGCGAGTATATGGTCATGGCTAGTCAGTTGATGCTGATCAAGAGCCGCAAGCTTCTTCCAAAGGTGGCAGAAGTGGCTGATTTGGAGGATGACCTGGAGCAGGATCTCCTCTCCCAAATCGAAGAATACCGCAAGTTCAAGCTCTTGGGTGAGCACTTGGAGGCCAAGCACCAAGATCGGGCTCAGTACTATTCTAAAGCGCCGACAGAGTTGATCTACGAAGATGCGGAGCTTGTGCATGATAGGACGACCATTGACCTCTTTTTGGCTTTTTCAAATATCCTAGCCAAGAAAAAAGAGGAATTCGCTCAGAACCACACGACCATCCTGAGGGATGAGTATAAGATTGAGGACATGATGGGCATTGTAAAAGAGTCCTTGACTGGACGAGATCAATTGCGCTTGCAGGATTTGTTCAAGGAAGCCCAGAATGTCCAAGAGGTCATTACCCTCTTTTTGGCAACCCTAGAGTTAATCAAAACCCAGGAACTGATCCTCGTTCAAGAGGAGAGTTTCGGAGATATCTATCTCATGGAAAAGAAGGAAGAAAGTCAAGAGGCACAAAGCTAGACTTGATAGAGAGGAAAGATGAGTACTTTAGCAGAAATAGAAGCGCTCTTGTTTGTAGCAGGTGAAGATGGGATTCGAGTCCGTCAGTTGGCTGAACTCCTATCGCTTCCCCCGACAGGCATCCAGCAGAGTTTAGAAAAATTAGCCCAAAAGTATGAAAAAGACCAGGATTCGAGCTTGTCCCTGATTGAGACAGGGGGAGCATACAGATTGGTGACCAAGCCTCAATTTGCAGCGATTTTGAAGGAATACTCCAAAGCTCCCATCAACCAGAGTTTATCTCGGGCGGCCCTTGAGACCTTGTCCATTATTGCCTATAAGCAACCTATCACACGTATAGAAATCGACGCTATTCGTGGGGTTAATTCGAGTGGAGCTTTGGCAAAGTTACAGGCTTTTGAATTGATACGAGAAGACGGGAAAAAAGAGGTGCTTGGACGCCCTAACCTCTATGTAACGACGGATTATTTCCTAGATTACATGGGGATTAACCATTTGGAAGAACTGCCAGTGATTGATGAGCTTGAGATTCAAGCTCAAGAAAGCCAATTATTTGGTGAAAGGATAGAAGAAGATGAGAATCAATAAATATATTGCCCACGCAGGTGTGGCCAGTAGGAGAAAAGCAGAAGAGCTGATCAAGCAAGGCTTGGTAACGGTCAACGGCCAAGTGGTGCGTGAACTAGCAACCACTATCAAGGCTGGCGACAAAGTCGAAGTGGAAGGTCAACCAATCTACAACGAAGAAAAGGTCTACTATCTGCTTAATAAACCACGCGGTGTGATTTCCAGTGTGACAGATGACAAGGGCCGCAAGACGGTTGTCGACCTCTTGCCCAATGTCAAAGAACGCATTTATCCAGTTGGACGTTTAGACTGGGATACATCAGGTGTCTTGATTTTGACCAATGATGGGGACTTTACAGACGAGATGATTCACCCCCGTAATGAGATTGACAAGGTTTATGTTGCGCGTGTTAAAGGTGTGGCTAATAAGGAAAACCTCCGCCCCTTGACCCGTGGACTTGAGATTGATGGCAAGAAAACCAAGCCAGCTGTTTATGAAATTCTCAAAGTAGATCCAGTTAAAAATCGCTCTGTAGTGCAGTTGACTATCCATGAAGGGCGAAACCACCAGGTTAAAAAGATGTTTGAAGCTGTCGGCCTCCAAGTGGATAAGTTGTCTCGGACACGTTTTGGACATCTAGACTTGACGGGGCTTCGTCCAGGTGAAGCTCGTCGCCTCAATAAAAAAGAAATCAGCCAACTACACACCATGGCTGTAACCAAGAAATAATGAAACGAATCTTAATAGCGCCAGTACGCTTTTACCAACGTTTTATCTCACCAGCCTTTCCACCCTCTTGTCGTTTTGAACCTACTTGTTCCAACTACATGATTCAGGCTATTGAAAAACATGGCTTCAAGGGTGTCTTGATGGGTTTGGCTCGGATTTTACGTTGCCACCCCTGGTCGAAAACAGGTAAGGACCCCGTCCCAGATCACTTTTCACTCAAACGAAATCAAGAAAAAAAATAACCCAACATCACCTGATGTTGGGTTTTCTTGCTTATTTCAAAGCTTTTTGAGCGTCTTCAATCATAAGTTTAGTTGATTCAAGACCGCCACCACTTAGATACCAGAGGTCTGGTGTTAGTTGGATGATTTTACCATTTTTCGCAGCAGTAGTTTCAGCGATGAGGGCATTTTCTAGGACGCCATCGTTGCTAGAGTTGTCCCCACCAATGGCAAGGGTACGGTTGATGACAAAGAGGATGTCAGGATTGATTTCTTTGACACTTTCAAAGCTGACTTCCTGGCCATGACGAGAGTCTTCAAATTTGGTATCAGTTGGTTTGAATTTCAAGGTTTGATACAAGAAAGAGAAACGAGATTGGGCACCAAAGGCAGCCATTTTTCCTTCATTGAGGAGGATAGCAAGAGCTTTTTTGTCAGAACTTTCATTTTTAGTAGCGACTTCTTGGATGCTCTTGTCTAGGTTAGCTAATTCTTCTTTGGCTTTCTGTGTACCAGTTTCACCAAAGGCACTTGCTAGAGATTCGATGTTAGCCTTGGTAGAAGTCCAGTAGTCGTCCTTGCTTGCTTGGAAGAGAACAGTTGGAGCAATTTCTTTGAACTTGTCTACGAATTTTTGGGTACGTGGAGAAGCGATAATCAGATCCGGCTCAAGAGCAGCAATGGCTTCTAGGTCTGGCTCAACCATAGAACCCACATTGTTGACATTTCCCGCAAGATCTTTTAGGTAAGTCGGAACAGTTTTTGTAGGCATTCCGACGATATTCTTTTCAAAACCTAAAGCGCGAATAGTATCCGCAGCACCGAGGTCAAAGGTCACAATCTTTTCAGGAACCTTTGAAAGTTTGACCTCATCTAGTGAACTTTTAATGGTTACCTCTGTTGGAGCAGAGCTACTTGTCTCTGTCTGGCTAGTGCTTGAGTTTGTATTTGTACTACAAGCACCAAGTAAGAGCAAGAAGCTGGCAGCTAGGGCAGTGAGATAAAGTTTAAGGGATGTTTTCATGATTTCTCCTTTTTAAAATGTTATAACGATGTAGGGGTCTCTTAGATAGGCTTGTTAGCTAAGGGACAGAAGGTTCTCTAACATGAGTTCAGAATAGCTAGCTATAGATACAGATCTTTTTGCCATTGATATCAGCCAGCGTGATGGGAATCTCATAGAGTTGACTGAGCAGGTCAGCCTGCATGATTTGAGCAGTCGTTCCCTTGCAAAAGACTTGACCGTCCTTGAAGGCAACAATTTCATCCGCATATTGGCTAGCCATGTTGATATCGTGGAGGACGATGATAATGGTTTTGCCAAGTTCCTCCACCAGTCGCCGAAGGATCTGCATCATGCTGACACTTTGCTTGATATCGAGATTATTGAGCGGTTCGTCTAGCAAGATAAAGTCTGTATCCTGGGCCAGTACCATAGCGATAAAGACACGTTGCAACTGTCCACCAGACAGACTATCGATGTAGCGGTCTTTTAAGTTGGTCAGTTCCAGATAGTCCAGAGTTTCTCGGATTTTTCCCCAGTCTTCTGCCTTCAGTCGACCACGGCTGTAGGGAAAACGTCCAAAACTGACCAGTTCTTCAACGGTCAATTTGGCTTGGTAATTGATTTTCTGCTTTAGGATGGTGAGTTCTTTGGCTAGTTCTTGCGAATTCCAACTCTCAATTTCACGCCCTTTGATACTAAGTATTCCCTGATCTTTCTTGGTCAGTCTGCTCATGATGGAGAGGAGAGTTGATTTTCCAGCACCATTTGGACCAATGAAGGCTGTCAGTTTCTGAGGACTGACTTCAAGGGAAATGTCTTGCAAAATATCCTGTTTTTGAATGGATTTGTCAATGTTTTCCAGTTTCACCGACGGGCCCTCCTGTAAAGTAAGATAAAGAATAAGAAACCACCCACACTCTCAATGATCATGCTGATGCGAATTTCCAAAGCAAAGACTCGTTCGATGAGGGCTTGCCCCAAGGTCAAACTAATAAATCCAATCAGAATGGCTACGATAAAGAGCAGCTTGTGTCGATAATCTTTGACGATCAGGTAGGTGAGATTGGCCAGCATAAAGCCAAAGAAGGCCATAGGCCCTACCAAGGCAGTGGCTGTTGAGGTCAAAAGCACGATGCCCCAGAGGAGTTCTCTCTGTTCTTTTTCAACATCGAGTCCCAGTATCTGAGCCGTTTCTCTTTGCAGGTGCAAGACATCCAGAACGACTGCTTTTCGAAAGAAAAAGATTGTCAAGGCAAGGATGATTAGAGAACCGATGGCTAGGATGGGAGTGTTGAGATGCTGAAAGGAGGCAAAGAGACTGTTCTGCAGTTTATCGTATTCATTTGGATCCATCAGAACTTGTAGGAAGGTACTGATATTTCGAAAGAGACTTCCCAGGGCTAGGCAGATTAGCAGAATGAAAATCAAATTTTGCTTCATCAGCGTCTTCAAGTAACCTTGTAAGGCGAGAAAGAAGAGTGATTGAAGCAGAAGCAAGATTAGAAATTCTAAGACAGGCGACTTCCCAAGCTGTAGAAATTTGCTTTCAAATATCAGTAGCAGGGTCTGTAGCAAGACATAGAAGGATTCGATTCCCAAAATACTTGGCGTTAGGAAGCGATTTTCCGTCAGGGTTTGAAAACTAATGGTCGAAATTCCTGTCGCGATAGCTACCAAGAGATAAACGACAATCTTTTGAGAACGAAGTTTCCAAGCAAAGACAGATAGGTGACTAATAGGCCAAAAGTAGAGGAGACAAGCTCCGATGGCCAGAATAATGAGAAGGCAGAAGAGCTTGGTATGTTTGCTTTTAAACTGCATCTTTTCGTCCCCCTCTCCAGAGAAGTAGAATAAAGACGAGGCTACCGATGATTCCTAGCAAGAGACTGACAGACAGCTCATAGGGCCGAATGAGAACTCGAGAGAGGATATCGCAGGCCAGAACCAGATTGGCTCCGACCAGTGCGACGATGAGTTTGGTTTGGCTCAGGTTATCTCCATAGCGCTTGCGGACCAGATTGGGAACGATGACCCCGAGAAAAGGCAAGGCACCCACGGTAATCATGGTGACGCTTGTCGTTAGCGCCACCAGAAAGAGGGCCAGTTTTTCCAGTAGGGAATAAGAAATCCCCAAACTTTCACTGGTTTCTTTCCCTAGATTCATGATGGTAAAAGTTTGGGACAATTTCCAAACGGCTATCAGGATGATGAGGCCTAAGAAGAGCCACTCATACTGATGGGTCTGAATCATGGAGAAGGAGCCCTGGGTCCAAGCAGTCATACTCTGAACCAGATTGAAACGATAGGCGATAACTTCTGTGATAGAACCGATAATCCCACTATAGATGATCCCGATCAAGGGCAACATCCACCTTTCCTTTATAGAAAAAATAGTCATAAAAGCAAGGAAGAAGAGGGTAAATAAGATGGATGAGACAAAAGCAAAGAGCATCTTTTGGGTCAGACTCGCAGACGGAAAGACAAAGAGGCTCAACACCATTCCCAGTTTGGCGGCTTCTGTCGTTCCGACTGTACTCGGAGCAGCAAATTGATTTTGGGTAATGGTCTGCATGAGGAGTCCTGCCATGCTCATACTGGAGGCTGCAAGGAGAATACTGATGGTTCTTGGAAGACGCGATTCTTGAAAGAGAAGCCAGGTTTGCTGGTCAAAAGCAAAGAGCTTTTCCCAAGAAAAATCACTAGTTCCAATACTAATGGAGAGAAAGACCAGGAGTAGAAGTAAGCCTGTTAAAATATGAGAGAGTTTCATACCCCGTCCTTTCATGTAGATTTGGTATAAAAATACCCTTGGAGATAATGTAACACGATTTTTTTAATCTGTCAATAAATTTTCTGACAATTTAATGTAAAAAGAAAGAAAAATTCTTGAAACAATATCTGCCCCTCTCTTTTATTGGAAAACTGAGTAAAAACCAATCCACCTTCCCACTATCCTTCTCCTATAAAAAGTGGTAAAATGGAGGACAGAAAGAAGGAACTGATATGACAACATTATTTTCAAAAATCAAAGAAGTAACAGAGCTTGCTGCGATCTCAGGTCATGAAGCGCCTGTCCGTACCTATCTTCGTGAAAAGTTGACGCCGCATGTGGATGAAGTGGTGACAGATGGCTTGGGTGGTATTTTCGGAATTAAACATTCAGAAGCTGCGTATGCACCACGCGTCTTAGTCGCTTCTCACATGGACGAAGTTGGTTTTATGGTCAGTGAGATTAAGCCAGACGGAACCTTCCGTGTGGTTGAAATCGGTGGCTGGAATCCTATGGTGGTCAGCAGCCAACGCTTTAAACTCTTTACTCGTGACGGTCGTGAAATTCCTGTGATCTCAGGTTCTGTTCCTCCACATTTGACTCGTGGAACAGGTGGGCCAACCATGCCAGCTATTTCAGATATCATTTTTGATGGTGGGTTTGCAGACAAGGCTGAGGCAGAAAGCTTTGGTATTCGTCCGGGTGATACGATTGTCCCTGATAGTTCCGCTATCTTGACAGCCAATGAAAAAAATATCATCTCAAAAGCTTGGGACAACCGCTACGGTGTTCTTATGGTTAGTGAGCTAGCAGAAGCCTTGCCAGGTCAAAAACTCGGAAACGAACTCTATCTTGGTGCCAATGTCCAAGAAGAAGTTGGTCTTCGTGGCGCTCATACCTCTACAACTAAGTTTGATCCAGAAGTTTTCCTAGCCGTTGACTGTTCACCTGCTGGTGATGTTTATGGTGGCCAAGGTAAGATTGGGGACGGAACCTTGATTCGCTTCTACGATCCAGGTCACTTGCTTCTCCCAGGTATGAAGGATTTCCTTTTGACAACGGCTGAAGAAGCTGGCATCAAGTACCAATACTATTGTGGAAAAGGTGGAACAGACGCTGGAGCAGCTCATCTGAAAAATGGTGGTGTCCCATCTACAACTATCGGTGTCTGCGCTCGTTATATCCATTCTCACCAAACTCTCTACGCGATGGATGACTTCTTAGAAGCCCAAGCTTTCTTGCAAGCCTTGGTGAAAAAATTGGACCGTTCAACGGTTGATTTGATTAAACATTATTAAACATAAGGGAGGTGGTCGGGATGGTAGAACCAAACCTAGAAAGTCTTATAAAAGATCTTTATAACCATGCCCGTCAGGGTTTGAGTGAAGATTTAGTTGCTGCTCTCCTAGAGACTGCTAAAAAACTACCAACTACAAATGAGCAATTACTAGCAGTCCGACTCTCAGGACTGGTCACCCGTGAATTGCTCATCAATCCCAAACACCCAGCACCTGAATTGATCAACTTGGCGCGCTTTATCAAAAGAGAAGAAGCCAAGTATAGGGGTACTGCAGTTTCTGCTATCATGTTTGGAGAACTCTTTAAAATGCTTTGATTCCATTGTGAATCAAAGCATTTTTTATATGCTCCAAAAGACATTCTAAATGAGGAGACGAAAAAAGCCATCCCATTCAGGATAGCTTCTTGGTACTTATACTCAATGAAAATCAAAGAGCAAACTAGGAAACTAACCGCAGGCTGTACTTGAGTACGGCAAGGCGACGTTGACGTGGTTTGAATTTGATTTTCGAAGAGTATTAGATTTGTTCAGCAATGACCTTTTCAGCTAAATTCATAGCATGGTCAGATACACGAGTGTAATGGGAAATAATGTCGATAAAGTTGACCCCGGCTTGTGTTGAACATTCACCCTTGTTAAGGCGTTTGATATGGGTCTTTCTGAGAATGCGTTCCATATGGTTGATTTCTTTATGGCGTTCAATCAGACTTTGAGCTTTTTCAATATCATTGTTTTCCACACTATCAAGGGCATCCTTGATAAAGTCAGTAGTTTTTTGATAGATATCCGCCAATTCCTGCAAAGCAGCACCAGAGAATTGAACATTCTTACGTTGGAGGTAGTCGGTTAGGTTGAGCAAGCCTTCTGCGTGGTCCCCAATCCGTTCCAAATCACGAGATGAATCCAGAATGTTGGTCAACACTTCGCTTTCCTTTTGGCTCAAGGATTCGCTTGAGAGTCTGATGAGGTAACGAGTGAGTTTTTCATCGATGGTATTGATGGCTTCCTCTGTCTTGTGCCCTTTTTCAGCTACCTTTTCATCCAAACCGATGATATAGCTATAAGAAAGGTCAAAAGCTTTGGCTGCATAGTTCCCCAAGTGCAAGAGTTCTTTTTTGGCATTTCCTAGGGCAATAGAAGGAGATTGCTGGATAAGTTGCTCATCAAGATAAAGGGGCTCGTACTTAACAACTTCGTCTTCGCCAGGGATAATCTTGGTTACAAAGTAGGCCAAGGCTCCGATGAATGGAAATTGTACAATGGTATTGCTTACGTTAAAGGCACCGTGAGAGAAGGCGATGGTCATCTCAGGTGAGAGATGAAGTAAAGCTTGGAAATACTCAATCATAGCAGTGAAGGGGCCTAATAGGATTAAGCAAAGAATAGTTCCTAAAACGTTAAAGGTAACGTGAGTTGCCGCAACACGTTTAGCGGAGATGTTAGCTCCAGCAGCTGCTAGGATAACGGTTAAGGTTGTCCCGATATTATCCCCGAAGAGAACTGGTAGCGAACCTTTAAGGTCAAGGAAACCACCTGCATAGAGGCCTTGTAGAATCCCGATAGTTGCAGAAGAGGCCTGAATGAGGACGGTAATCACCGCGCCAGCAAAAACTCCCAACACAGGATTTTGTCCTAAGGTTACCATATATTCCTTGAATTGTGGTAAATCTTTAAGCGGACTCATACCAGCACTGATGAGGTTGAGGGCGTAGAAGATTCCCCCGACACCAAACAGGATGCGCCCAATATTGTTTGCTGTTCTGTTTTTTGTAAAGAAGAGGAACATGGTTCCAAGGAAAATCAAGGGTAAAGCATACTCGCCTAGTTTGAAACCGATGATAAAGGAAGTAACGGTGGTTCCGATGTTGGCTCCCATGATAATTCCGATAGCCTGTCTAAGAGTGAGAAGACTAGCGCTGACCAGCCCGACCGTGATAACTGTAACCCCTGTACTTGACTGAATCAGGGCAGTCACGACAATCCCGACTAGAACGCCTAAAAAGGGATTGCTAGTGTACTTGTCAATGTAAAAACGAAGGCGATCTCCAGCAGCTTGTTGCAAACCGTCTCCCATGGTCTTGATACTGTATAAAAACAGTCCTAGACCTCCTAAAAAGTGAAATAAAATTTCCTGCCAATTAATGGACATTTCTTTTTCCTCCGGAAAATAATAACGGAATTTCTCCTATTCTATTTTAAAGGATAAAAGTAAATCTCACAAGTGTTTAGCTGAAATTTTCATAAGAAACAAGAACTTTCTTTTAAAATGAGAGATAGATTCCCTTTAAGATAGATGATTTATAGGATTGTGTCCAAATTTTACTGATTATTATCCTAGTTATAGTTTTTATGTTAAATAGATTGACATCGCTTTCATATAGGATAAAATGAAGATGATCCTGTTCTGGTGGTGTGCACAGAGAACAGTTACTTTTTATCAAAAAGTAAAGCGTTTACTTTATATTTTATTAGGAGGATAAGATGAAAGATCTATTTTTTGAAAAACGTTGCCGTTACAGTATTCGTAAGCTGTCAATCGGGGCTTGTTCCTTAATGATTGGTTCAGCTCTATTCGCGAGCCCAGCTCTTGCCGAACAGGTCGCTGTCCCTGAAACAGCTACTAATACGAGCGCTCAAGCTACAAGCGCTAGTGAAACAGCTAATCCAGATACTGCAGCTATCGAAAAACAATTATCGGGAACAGAGAACAAAGTAGCTGAGCAACCAATTTCAGAAAACACTCCAGTAATAGCTGATTTGGTCAATGAAAAAGAAGAGGCAAAACCCGCTCCGGCAGATAAAACTGAAAAACCTGCTCAACCAACTGAAAAAGAAGAAGTCAAATCAGAGGAAGCTCCTCAAGTGGCTGAGAAGAAAGCCGACAAACCGACTCTAGCAGACGTTCCTAAAAATGAGGAAAAGAGTCTCCGACCAAAAGAAATCAAATTTGATACATGGGAAGATTTGTTGAAATGGGAACCGGGTGCGCGTGAGGATGATCCCATTAACCGTTCATCAGTTGAACTCGCCAAGCGCCATAGAGGCCAGTTGGTTAACGAAAAAGCAAGCAGAAGAGCCAAGGTTCAGGCGCTAGCAAACACCAACTCAAAGGCCAAAGACCACGCTTCTGTTGGTGGAGAAGAATTCAAGGCCTATGCTTTTGACTACTGGCAATACTTGGATTCAATGGTCTTCTGGGAAGGCCTAGTCCCTACTCCAGATGTCATTGATGCCGGTCACCGTAACGGAGTTCCCGTTTATGGAACACTCTTTTTCAACTGGTCAAACAGCATTGCTGACCAAGAGAAATTTGCAGCTGCCTTGAAACAAGATGCAGATGGCACCTTTCCTATCGCACGAAAACTTGTCGATCTTGCTAAGTATTACGGATTTGATGGCTATTTCATCAATCAGGAAACAACGGGTGAATTGGTAGAACCTCTTGGTGAAAAAATGCGCCAATTCATGCTCTATACAAAAGAATACGCAGCCAAAGTCAACCACCCAATCAAGTATGCTTGGTACGATGCCATGACCTACAAATACGGTCGTTACCACGAAGATGGTCTAGGTGATTACAACTACCAGTTCATGCAAAAAGAAGGAGACAAGGTACCTGCAGATCAATTTTTTGCCAATTTCAACTGGAACAAGGAAAAGAATGACCACTCCGTAGAGATGGCAAAATGGCTAGAACGTAGCCAGTATGATGTCTTTGCAGGCTTGGAATTGCAACAAGGTGGCTCTTATAAGACCAAAGTCAAATGGGATGCCCTCTTAGATGAAAAAGGCAAGTTGCGTTTGTCACTTGGACTTTTTGCACCAGATACGATTACCAGTCTAGGAAAAACGGGTGAAGACTACCACAAGAACGAAGACATCTTTTTCACAGGTTACCAAGGAGATCCAACGGCTCAAAAACCAGGTGATAAAGAGTGGTATGGAATTGCCAATTTAGTTGCGGACCGCACATCAGCAGTAGGACGCACCTTCACTACCTCTTTTAATACAGGTCATGGTAGAAAGTGGTTTGTAGACGGCAAAGTTTCTAAGGATTCTGAATGGAACTACCGTTCGGTTTCAGGTGTCTTGCCAACATGGCGCTGGTGGCAGACTTCAACGGGGGAAAAACTTCGTGCAGAATATGACTTTACAGATGCCTATAATGGAGGTAACTCTCTTAAATTCTCAGGGGATGTAGCTGGTAAGACGGACCAGGATGTGAATTTGTATTCTACTAAACTAGAAGTAACGGAGAAAACCAAACTTCGGGTTGCCCACAAGGGAGGAAAAGGCTCCAAAGTTTATATGGCCTTCTCTACGACTCCAGACTACAAATTTGAGGATGCGGAGGCATGGAAAGAACTGACTCTTTCTGACAACTGGACAAATGAAGAAATTGACCTTAGCTCACTAGCAGGTAAAACCATCTATGCAGTTAAACTCTTCTTCGAACATGGAGGTGCTGTAAAAGATTATCAGTTCAACCTAGGACAATTAACTATCACGGACAATCACCAAGCGCCACAAGCACCTACAGGTCTCTCTGTGGTGAAGCAATCTCTTAAGAATGCCCAAGAAGCTGAAGCAGTGGTCCAGTTTGCGGGTAACCAAGATGCAGATTTCTATGAAGTCTACGAAAAAGATGGAGATAACTGGCGCTTATTGACAGGATCATCTGCTTCCACTATCTACTTGCCAAAAGTTAGCCGCTCTGCTAATGCGACTGGTACGACTCAGGAATTGAAAGTCGTTGCAGTTGGTAAAAATGGCCTTCGTTCTGAAGCGGGGACGGCATCCTTCAACTGGGGGATGACAGTTCAGGATACAACTCTCCCAAGACCTTTGGCTGAAAATATTGTTCCAGGGGCAACGGTTATTGGTAGCACTTTCCCAAATACTGAAGGTGGAGAAGGCATTGAAGGTATGTTGAACGGTACCATTACTAGCTTGTCAGATAAGTGGTCTTCAGCTCAGTTGAGCGGTAGTGTGGATATTCGCTTGACCCAACCACGCCGTGTTGTTAGATGGGTCATGGATCATGCAGGAGCTGGAGGTGAGTCTGTTAACGATGGTTTGATGAACACCAAAGACTTTGACCTTTATTATAAAGATGCGGATGGTGAATGGAAGTTAGCTAAGGAGGTCCGTGGCAATAAAGCGCACGTTACGGATATCACTCTTGACAAACCAATCACTGCTCAAGACTGGCGCCTTAAAGTTATCACTTCAGATAACGGAACACCTTGGAAAGCCATTCGTATCTATAACTGGAAGATGTACGAAACCTTGGATACAGAAAGCCAAAATATTCCAATGGCTAAGGTAGCCGCTCGTTCACTTGGAAACCATCAAGTTCAACTCGGCTTCTCTGATGTTCCAGCGGGTGCAACTATCACCGTTTACGACAAGGCAGATTCACAAACGCCAATTGCAACTTTGAAGTCTGAAAATGGTGGCGACCTAGCAACAGCGCCATTGGCTTTTGACAAGCAACCAACTCTCCTCTACTATCGTACCCAACTACCTGGCAAAGAAATCAGTAACACCTTGGCAGTAGCGATTCCGCAGGATGAGAGAAAAATTGCTGCAGTTAGCCTTGAAAAAGGACCTAAGAAGACAGTCTACAAAGAGGGAGAAAAACTGGACCTTAGAGGCGGCACTCTTCGTGTTCAATACGAAGGGGGACAAGCCGATGAGTTGATCAACCTTACTCACTCAGGTGTGACAGTATCTGGCTACAACGCTCATCAAAAAGGGGAACAAAAGCTCACAGTCAGCTACCTTGGACTTCCAGTTACTGGTGCCTTGAAGGTACAAGTGACAGGTCAAGATGAAGGGAAGCCGAAAGAAGTAGCAGGCTTGTACATTACTCAGAAACCGAAAACAGACTATCTAGTAGGAGATCAACTGGATCTTGCCGAAGGTCGCTTCGGCGTTCTCTATGATGATGAGACAGAAGAAAGCCATGCCTTCACAGATCAAGGTGTTGAAATTACGGGCTACGATGCTCAAAAGACTGGTCGTCAGACCTTGACCTTGCATTACAAGGGACACACCGCTGAGTTTGATGTCTTGGTTTCTCCAAAAGCAGCTGTCAACGATGAGTACCTCAAACAAGAAATCACTGCTGCCCAAGGTCGTCAGTCAACCCTTGCCTACACCTTCTCAAGCGAGGACAAACAAGCAGCACTAGTAGAGAAGCTCAATGCAGCGAAAGCTGTTGCAGAAAACCATGATACCAGTCAAGAAGAAGTCAACAAAGCCTTGAATGAATTGAAACAAGCTGGAGCGGACTTAGATGGAAATCAACGTTATCAAACTGCTAGAGAAGAATTGGAAGGCTTGCTCGAATCCGTCCGTGAAAAAGATCCTAAAGCTGAGTTGATTGAACAAGCAGAAACTTTGTTGGCTTCAGAGATGCCAACTCCACAAGCTTTTGCGGACATGAAAGAAAAGCTGAATAAGAAACTAGCTCCTGCAGAAGAAAGCTATCATGTTGGTAGCATGGATCCAAATGAAGTGGCTCCAACGGTTGAGGCCCTCCCTGAACTAGTTATTGAAACTGAAACAACAGCCTTTGAAGGTCAGGAGCGACCAAACTCCGAACTTCTTAAAGGACAACGCCGTGTTGTGCAAGCTGGAGTTGAAGGTCAAGTTCGTCGCTTTGTAGAAGTTGATGCTCAGGGCAAACGCACCCTTCATTCAACTGAGGTTGTTAAGGAAGCAATCCCAGAAATCACCGAAGTTGGTACAAAAGTTCTATCGAGCAGCCAACCAGCTGAAGGTGTGAAAGATTTAGTGCTAGAAACTCCGAAACTGGAAATTGAAGAGGGGACAATTTCCTTCGAACGTCAGGAGCGACCAAACTCCGAACTTCTCAAAGGACAACGCCAGCTAGTTCAAGCAGGAGTTGAAGGCCAAGTTCGTCGCTTTGTAGAAGTTGATGCTCAGGGCAAACGCACCCTTCATTCAACTGAGGTTGTTAAGGAAGCAATCCCAGAAATTGTTGAAGTAGGAACGAAAGAAGAGCAAGTCTCACAAACGAGGGATCAAGCTCTTTCAGCAGCACCAGCAAAAGTTGAAGAAGTAAGTAAAGAGCTTCCAAATACAGGAGCGACAAGAGATGCTAGTCTAGTAGCGCTGGGACTCCTCGGAGTAATGAGTGGCTACGGCTTGCTTGCTAGGAAGAAGAGAGAAGATTAATCGAATTTACGAATCTTGAATTTTCTCATAAAAACTAAAAAACAAGGTTTGACGGCAAATCAGTCAGACCTTGTTTTGACTAGTAGAAATCAGTGAAAGAATGATTAAATGAGCTAGTCTTTCTTTCAATAATCAGTTATTTAGCAAGGTTTTTCTAGATTTTATTTTAAAAATGTTAGTTTCAATCAGAAGAATGAACAAGAAAAGTTTAGGGTTTTTCTATCTCTTTTGCTGATTTTGTGATATAATTAACACGTATAAAAAAAGAAGGAGTCATATCTAATGGCAAAATTGACTGTTAAAGACGTTGACTTGAAAGGGAAAAAAGTTCTCGTTCGTGTTGACTTCAACGTACCTGTTAAAGATGGCGTGATTACCAATGACAACCGTATCACTGCAGCTCTTCCAACTATCAAGTACATCCTTGAACAAGGTGGACGTGCAATCCTCTTCTCTCACCTTGGACGTGTAAAAGAAGAAGCAGACAAAGAAGGTAAATCACTTGCTCCTGTAGCTGCTGACTTGGCTGCTAAATTGGGACAAGAAGTTAAATTTATCCCGGGTGTTACACGTGGTGCTGAATTGGAAGCAGCAATCAACGCTCTTGAAGATGGACAAGTTCTCTTGGTTGAAAACACTCGTTTCGAAGATGTTGACGGCAAGAAAGAATCTAAAAATGATCCTGAACTTGGTAAATATTGGGCATCTCTTGGAGATGGCATCTTCGTAAACGATGCATTCGGTACAGCTCACCGTGCACACGCATCTAATGTTGGTATCTCAGCAAACGTTGAAAAAGCTGTTGCTGGTTTCCTTCTTGAAAACGAAATTGCTTACATCAAAGAAGCAGTTGAAGCTCCAGAACGCCCATTCGTAGCCATCCTTGGTGGTTCAAAAGTTTCAGACAAGATCGGTGTTATCGAAAACTTGCTTGAAAAAGCTGATAAAGTTCTTATCGGTGGTGGGATGACTTACACATTCTACAAAGCGCAAGGTATCGAAATCGGTAACTCACTTGTAGAAGAAGACAAATTGGATGTTGCGAAATCTCTTCTTGAAAAAGCAAACGGCAAATTGATCTTGCCAGTTGACTCAAAAGAAGCAAACGCATTTGCTGACTACACTGAAGTGAAAGACACTGAAGGTGAAGCAGTTGATCCTGGATTCCTTGGTTTGGATATCGGTCCAAAATCTATCGCTAAATTCGATCAAGAATTGACTGGTGCGAAGACAGTTGTATGGAACGGACCAATGGGTGTATTTGAAAACCCAGACTTCCAAGCTGGTACAATCGGTGTGATGGATGCTATCGTGAAACAACCAGGCGTGAAATCAATCATCGGTGGTGGTGACTCAGCTGCCGCAGCAATCAACCTTGGTCGTGCAGACAAGTTCTCATGGATCTCTACTGGTGGTGGAGCATCAATGGAACTCCTCGAAGGTAAGGTTCTTCCAGGTCTTGCAGCCTTGACTGAAAAATAAATAGTTTATCTGAAAGAAGATGGTTTAACCATCTTCTTTTTAATTTCATTTATAAATATGTTAGATTTATCGATAAATGAAGGGGGGAGAGTAAATGTTTGCATCCCGCATCATAAAATGCTACTATGGATGGTAGATGATTGATTTAGATAAGAAAGGGATTAGAATGAAAAATAAAAAAGAAGTCTATGGATTTCGTAAAAGCAAAGTTGCTAAAACTTTGTGTGGTGCTGTTTTAGGAACTGCTTTGATTGCTTTTGCAGACAAAGCAGTATTTGCTGATGAAGTCACAGAGACAACTAGTACAAGTACAGTTGAGGTGGCTACTACAGGAAACCCAGCCACAAATCTACCTGAAGCTCAGGGTGAAATGAGCCAAGTTGCCAAAGAGAGCCAAGCTAAGGCTGGTTCTAAAGACTCAGCTTTGCCAGTAGAAGTATCATCAGCTGATTTGGATAAAACAGTTGCCGATGCAAAATCTGCAGGAGTTAAGGTAGCTCAAGATGAAACAAAAGACAAAGGAACAGCTACAACTGCTACAGAAAATGCTCAAAAACAAGATGAGATCAAAAGTGACTATGCTAAACAAGCAGAAGAAATAAAGAAGACAACTGAAGAATATAAAAAAGAAGTCGCAGCTCATCAGGCTGAAACAGATAAAATCACTGCTGAAAACAAAGCAGCGGATGACAAGTATCAAAAAGATCTAAAAAATCATCAAGAAGAAGTTGAAAAAATCAACACTGCCAATGCAACAGCTAAAGCAGAATATGAGGCTAAGCTAGCACAATATCAAAAAGATTTAGCAACTGTCAAAAAAGCAAACGAAGATAGTCAACGGGATTATCAAAATAAACTTTCAGCTTACCAGACAGAATTAGCTCGAGTACAAAAAGCTAATGCTGAAGCTAAAGAGGCATATGATAAAGCAGTAAAAGAAAACACTGCAAAGAATGCAGCGCTTCAAGCTGAAAATGAAGCGATTAAACAACGTAATGAAACTGCAAAAGCGAATTATGAAGCAGCTATGAAGCAGTATGAAGCAGATCTTGCAGCTGTTAAGAAAGCTAAGGCGGATAATGATGCTGATTATCAAGCTAAATTAGCAGCTTATCAGACAGAATTGGCTCGAGTTCAAAAGGCAAATGCGGAAGCTAAAGAGGCTTATGATAAAGCAGTAAAAGAAAACACAGCTAAAAATGCAGCCATTCAAGCTGAAAATGAAGCGATTAAGCAACGTAACGCCGCTGCAAAATCGACTTATGACGCAGCGGTGAAGAAATACGAAGCAGATTTAGCAACAGTCAAACAAGCAAACGAAGCTAACGAAACAGACTACCAAGCTAAGCTAGCCAAATACCAGACAGAACTAGCTCGCGTTCAAAAAGCAAATGCCGATGCAAAAGCAGCCTATGAAAAGGCAGTTGAAGACAACAAGACAAAAAATGCTGCAATTCAAGCTGAGAATGAAGAAATCAAGCAACGTAATGCCGTGGCTAAAACAGATTATGAAGCTAAAGTTGCAAAATATGAAGCAGACCTTGCCAAGTATAAGAAAGATGTAGATGAGTATCCACAGAAACTCAAAGAGTACAATGAAGAGCAGGCAAAAATTAAGGCTGCATTGGTAGAACTTGAAAAAAATAAGGATCAGGACGGGTATTTGTCTAAACCATCTGCTCGTAGCTTGGTTTATGACTTAGAACCAAATGCTCAACTTGACCTCAAAACAGAAGGGAAACTTCTCACAGCAACAGCTGTTGATGAAGCCTTCAGTAAGAGTACATCGAAAGCAAAATATGATCAAAAAATTCTACAACTAGATGACTTAGATATCAGTGGTTTAGAGAAGGCGAATTCGACTGCTTCATCTGTTGAATTATATGGAAATATTGGAGATAAATCAAGTTGGACGACCAACGTGGGGAATAATACGGAGGTGAAATGGGGCTCAGTTCTTCTAGAACGTGGACAAAGCGTAATAGCGACTTATACCAATCTTCAAAATTCCTACTACAATGGTAAAAAGATTTCGAAGATTGTTTACAAATATACTGTAGACCCGTCTTCAAAATTTCAAAATCCTAGTGGAAAAGTTTGGTTGGGAATCTTTACAGACCCAACGCTAGGAGTCTTTGCTTCAGCCTATACGGGTCAGGAAGAAAAAGATACGTCAATTTTCATTAAAAATGAATTCACCTTCTACGATGAAAATGATCAACCAATTAATTTTGACAATGCCCTTCTTTCAGTAGCATCTCTAAATAGAGAAAATAATTCTATAGAGATGGCTAAAGATTACAGTGGTACTTTTGTTAAAATTTCTGGGTCTTCTGTTGGAGAAAAAGACGGAAAAATTTATGCTACAGAAACCTTGAACTTTAAACAAGGCCAAGGTGGATCTCGTTGGACCATGTATAAAAATAGTCAACCTGGTTCAGGTTGGGATTCATCGGATGCACCAAACTCTTGGTACGGTGCAGGAGCCATTAGTATGTCCGGTCCTACGAATCATGTTACTGTTGGTGCCATTTCTGCGACCCTAGTAGTTCCTTCTGATCCAGTTATGGCGGTTGATACAGGTAAAAGACCAAACATCTGGTACTCACTCAATGGTAAGATTCGTGCGGTTAACGTTCCGAAAATTACAAAAGAAAAACCAACTCCGCCAGTAGAACCAACTGCACCACAAGCTCCAACTTATGAAGTGGAAAAACCACTGGAACCCGCTCCAGTAGTACCAACATATGAAAATGAGCCAACTCCACCGGTAAAAACTCCAGATCAACCGGAGCCGTCAAAACCGGAAGAGCCAACATATGAGACAGAGAAGCCATTGGAGCCAGCACCAGTAGCACCAACATATGAAAATGAGCCAACTCCACCGGTAAAAACTCCAGATCAACCGGAGCCATCAAAACCAGAAGAGCCAACATATGAGACAGAGAAACCATTGGAACCAGCTCCAGTAGCACCAAGCTACGAGAATGAGCCAACACCACCGGTAAAAACTCCAGATCAACCAGAGCCATCAAAACCAGAAGAGCCAAATTATGATCCATTGCCAACTCCACCTGTAGCACCAACTCCTAAGCTGTTGCCAACACCACCAGCGGTGCCAACAGTTCACTTCCGTTACAATCGTCTTTTTGCACAACCTCAGATTAATAAAGAAATTAAAAATGAGGATGGAGTAGATATCGATCGTACTCTCGTTGCTAAGCAGTCTGTAGTGAAGTTTGAGTTGAAAACGGAAGCTTTAACTGCAGGGCGTCCAAAAACAACTTCGTTTGTATTGGTAGATCCACTTCCAACTGGCTATCAGTTTGATTTGGAAGCAACCAAGGCTGCAAGCAAAGGTTTTGAAACAAGCTATGACAAAGCTAGTCACACTGTAACCTTTAAGGCTACTGAGGAGACCTTGGCTGCTTTCAATGCAAATTTGACAAAATCCTTTGAGACTCTATATCCAACTGTTGTTGGTCGTGTCTTGAATGATGGGGCAACTTATACAAATAACTTTACATTGACAGTCAACGACGCCTACGGTGTTAAGTCAAACATTGTTCGTGTAACGACTCCAGGTAAACCAAATGATCCTGACAATCCAAATAACAACTACATCAAGCCTTTGAAAGTTAATAAGAACAAGCAAGGTTTGAATATTGATGGCAAAGAAGTTCTAGCTGGTTCAACGAACTACTATGAACTCACATGGGATTTGGACCAATACAAGGGAGATAAATCTTCTAAAGAAGCAATTCAAAATGGTTTCTACTATGTGGATGATTATCCAGAAGAAGCCTTAACCCTTCAACCAGAATTGGTTAAGATTCGTGATCTAGAGGGCAACCTTGTATCAGGTATCAGTGTTCAACAATATGATAGTTTAGAAGCTGCGCCTAAGAAAGTTCAGGAGCTGTTGAAGAAAGCAAACATCACTGTTAAAGGTGCTTTCCAACTCTTCTCAGCTGATAATCCAGCCGAATTCTACAAGAACTATGTAGCAGCAGGAAAATCATTGCTCATCACAGATCCGATGACAGTTAAACCTGAATTTGGTCAAACGGGTGGTAAGTATGAAAACAAAGCCTACCAAATTGATTTTGGAAATGGCTATGCTACAGAAGTAGTTGTCAACAATGTACCGAAAATCACACCGAAAAAAGATGTGACAATCAGTATGGATCCAAGCAGTGACAATATTGATGGCCAAACAATTCCGTTGAACCAGTACTTCAATTATCGTTTAATCGGTGGTTTGATCCCACAAAATCATTCTGAGGACTTGAATGACTATAGTTTTGTAGATGATTATGACCAAAAGGGTGATCAATACACTGGAAACTATAAAGTTCTTGCTAAGGTTGATATCCGATTGAAAGACGGTCGTGTTATTAAGGCAGGAACAGACTTAACAGCTGAAACACAGGTTGAACATGATCAAGATAAGGGAATGATTACAATTCGCTTCAAGGAAGAATTCCTTCAAGAGATTCAGTTGGATTCTCCATTCCAGGCTGAGACTTATATTCAAATGAAACGAATTGCTGTCGGAACCTTTGAAAATACCTATGTAAATACTGTGAATAAAGTTGCTTACGCTTCAAACACAGTTCGTACTACAACACCAGAACCTAAGAAACCAGAGGAGCCAACAACCCCTAATTCTAATCCAAATCCAAAAGGAACCCCTACTCTACCTCAAACAGGTACAAATGATTCAAGCTACATGCCGTATCTTGGTTTAGCAGCTTTAGTAGGAGTTTTAGGACTTGGTCAGTTGAAACGAAAAGAAGACGAAAGCAACTAATTTCTGGAAGTTAAATAGAAAAGAGGAACTCTGTTTCCTCTTTTTTATAGCACTAAATTAAAAACGCTTCCTATTGATTTTCACTCATAAAATCAACTGATTTATGTTAAAATGGTAGTAGAAAGTTGAGATTATGAGTTATTTTAAAAAATATAAATTTGATAAGTCACAGTTCAAACTTGGTATGCGGACTTTTAAAACGGGAATTGCCGTTTTTCTAGTTCTTTTGATTTTTGGCTTTTTTGGCTGGAAAGGTCTTCAAATCGGTGCTCTGACAGCAGTTTTTAGTCTGAGGGAGAGTTTTGATAAGAGTGTCCATTTTGGGACTTCACGTATTCTAGGAAATAGTATCGGTGGTTTCTACGCCCTTATCTTTTTTTTCTTAAATACCTTATTTCACGGAGCCTTTTGGGTGACCTTGGTGGTTGTTCCAATCTGCACTATGTTAACCATTATGACAAATGTGGCCATGAATAATAAATCGGGGGTTATTGGTGGTGTAGCAGCTATGTTGATCATTACCCTATCAATACCGAGCGGTGAAACAATTTTGTACGTGTTTGCGCGTGTATCGGAAACTTTCATGGGAGTTTTTGTCGCAATTCTCGTAAATTATGATATTGATCGTATTCATCTCTTTTTAGAGAAAAAAGAAAAATAATGTTACATTTTATGACATTATCAATTGACGTTTGTCTTTTTTTAGACTATAATAGACAGAAAGAAGGAAATTGTAAATGAAGGAAAGAGAATTTCGCCGAAATATGGCTGTTTTTCCTATCGGCAGTGTTATGAAATTGACCGATTTATCGGCGCGTCAGATTCGTTATTATGAAGATCAAGAGTTGATCAAACCTGATCGAAACGAAGGGAACCGTCGCATGTATTCGTTGAATGACATGGATCGTCTGCTTGAAATCAAAGATTATATCTCTGAAGGTCATAATATTGCTGCGATTAAGAAAAAATATGCTGAACGTGAGGCGAAGTCCAAGAAAGCCGTGAGTCAGACGGAAGTGCGTCGTGCACTTCACAATGAACTCCTCCAGCAGGGGCGCTTTGCTTCAGTACGGTCACCCTTTGGTCGCGGTTAGGCAATCGCAAGTAGTCATATATTAAGGAGAAAACCCATGCCAATCACAGCTGCAGATATTCGTCGTGAAGTCAAGGAAAAAAATGTTACCTTTATCCGTCTCATGTTTTCAGATATTCTGGGAACCATGAAAAACGTCGAAATTCCTGCTACAGATGAACAGTTAGATAAGGTCTTGTCAAACAAAGCTATGTTTGATGGCTCTTCTATTGAAGGTTTTGTACGTATCAACGAATCGGATATGTACTTGTATCCAGACTTGGACACATGGACAGTCTTCCCTTGGGGAGATGAAAATGGAAGTGTTGCAGGTTTGATCTGTGATGTCTATACAACAGAAGGCGAACCCTTTGCAGGTGACCCTCGTGGTAATCTGAAGCGTGCACTTCGTCATATGGAAGAAGTAGGATTCAAATCCTTCAACCTTGGTCCAGAACCAGAATTTTTCCTATTTAAGCTCGATGAAAATGGCGATCCAACTCTTGAGGTAAATGACAAGGGTGGCTACTTTGATTTGGCACCTACTGACCTTGCAGACAATACACGTCGTGAAATCGTGAATGTCTTGACCAAAATGGGATTTGAAGTAGAAGCAAGTCACCACGAGGTTGCGGTTGGACAACACGAGATTGACTTCAAGTATGATGAAGTCCTCCGTGCCTGTGACAAGATTCAAATCTTTAAACTTGTTGTTAAAACCATTGCTCGCAAACATGGTCTTTACGCAACCTTTATGGCGAAACCAAAATTTGGTATCGCTGGATCAGGTATGCACTGTAATATGTCCTTGTTTGATGCAGAAGGAAATAATGCCTTCTTTGATCCAAATGATCCAAAAGGAATGCAGTTGTCTGAAACAGCCTACCATTTCCTTGGTGGTTTGATCAAGCATGCTTATAACTATACTGCCATCATGAACCCAACTGTTAACTCCTACAAGCGTTTGGTTCCTGGTTATGAAGCGCCAGTTTACATTGCTTGGGCTGGTCGTAACCGCTCACCACTAGTTCGTGTACCAGCTTCACGTGGTATGGGAACTCGTCTTGAGTTGCGTTCAGTGGACCCAATGGCAAACCCATACATCGCTATGGCGGTTCTTTTGGAAGTTGGTTTGCATGGTATTGAAAATAAAATCGGAGCACCAGCTCCTATCGAAGAAAATATTTACATCATGACAGCAGAAGAGCGTAAGGAAGCTGGAATTACCGACCTTCCATCAACTCTTCATAACGCATTGAAAGCTTTGACTGAGGATGAAGTGGTCAAGGCTGCCCTAGGTGAACACATCTACACTAGCTTCCTTGAAGCCAAACGTATCGAGTGGGCTAGCTATGCGACCTTCGTTTCACAGTGGGAAGTTGATAATTATTTAGATCTTTACTAATATAGAAGAAAGATTGCCTGAGGGTGATCTTTTTTTCTTGTGTTTTATATCGGGGTGTGATATATTTTATATAATGAAGTGCGATATATTGAACTGAATAGGAGGTGGCTATAATGGAATTAACGGATAAGATTCGTCGTGTTTATCTTCCGATGACGGAAACAGGATTTTATATCTTGTTTTGTCTACAGAAGGAGAACCATGGATATGGTATCACACAAAAGGTCAAGGAGATGACAGATTCGCAAGTTTCGATTAGTCCTGGAACTATGTATGGAACCTTGTCAAAGATGGAAAAGGATGGCTTGATTTCCTTTGTCCGAGAAGAGGAGAAGCGTAAAATATATCAGATCACAGACTTGGGACGAAAAGTCTTAGATATTGAATTGAAACGTATTGAACGGCTCTACAGAAACAGTCGGGAGGAAGTATGATGGAAAAGAAGGTTGTATATCGGATATCTACAATTGCAGATTATGATAGAGAGGCTTTATACCTTGGGGGAATGCATGCTAAGGGCTGGAAACTTAAGGAAGTAAGCTACTCTAACTTAGTAGTTGCGGTTAAGTATACTTTTGAAAAGTGCCAACCGGAGCAGGTGTCTTATCAGTTGGACTTTTATCCCATGAAAAAATCAGAGAGAGCCTCCTATTTACAACTATTTAAAGACTGTGGCTGGGATCATATTACAGACTTTAATAGTTTTTCCTATTTTAGAAAAGCACATTCTGAAATTGAATCGGATACTGAGTTTGAAATCTATAATGACGCTACAGGGAAGTTAGCTATGATCAAACGGATTTTAATAATGCGGATGCTTCCTATTTTGATTCTATTTTTAGCTCTACTACCGGTTTTCTCAAAGTTTGTCAGTGGAGCTAGTTCTTTCAGTTGGGGAATATTTTTGATTGTCATAATAGATTGTGTTTTATTGATAGTTTTTGCGGTTCAGATTTCTTATATTTTTTGGAGCTTGTTTCAAAAGTGGAAAGAATTATCTGAAAAATAAAACCATGTATGTTTTCTGATTTGGAGGTAAGACAATGAATAGCAAAGTACAATTTAGGATTTTCACCATTGTTGATTTGGACAAGGGAGAAGAGTATTTGCGTGAGATGCACTTGAAAGGCTGGAGATATAGAACGAGTCGTTTTGGTTTTTTCTATTTTAGCCAATGCCAACCTGACGATGTCATCTACCGTATCTATGATTCTAGATTTCTTAAAAAGTATAAGCATGAACTGCAAGATTTTAGAAATAGCGGTTGGGAATTGATAGAAACAGGTTTTTGTTCAATTCTTCGTAAACCAACTTCTGATATACTTTCAGAGGAGAAAGTCTATATGAGTAAGGGTCTCAGATGGGAAGTTATGCGGTCTAGACTTCGTTCCTGTATAGCCACTTTTTCAGGTGGTCTTGTTGTTTGCATGAGTTTGTATCGAGAAAACTTGTCTCAGTCTTTCTTTATTATTTTCGTTTTATACACTTGTTTAATTTCTTATCTAATCTACGGCTTTTTTAGACTTAAAAGGAAATACCAAGTAGATGAGAAGTAAGTTTCTAGGTCTTCAGACTGATTTTTAGCACTCTTGGTAAAAGAGTGCTAATTTTTTGAGTTTTTGTCTTGACATTCTCTTCTAAGGGTGTATAATAGAATCATGAGTTAGCACTTGAGTACATAGAGTGCTAATCGATCGGACAGAGAGGAGTGATGAGATGGTTACAGAGCGTCAGCAGGATATTTTAAATCTGATTATTGACATCTTTACCAAAACGCACGAACCTGTCGGATCCAAAGCCTTGCAAGAGTCTATTAACTCTAGCAGTGCAACCATTCGTAATGACATGGCGGCTCTAGAGAAGCAGGGTTTGCTTGAGAAGGCTCATACTTCAAGCGGTCGGATGCCAAGTGTTGCTGGTTTTCAGTACTATGTGAAACATTCACTGGATTTTGACAGACTAGCTGAAAATGAGGTTTATGAGATTGTCAAAGCCTTTGATCAGGAATTCTTCAAGCTAGAGGATATTCTGCAAGAGGCCGCTAATCTACTGACAGACCTGAGTGATTGCACGGTAGTAGCACTGGATGTTGAGCCGAGCAGGCAACGGTTGACAGCCTTTGATATCGTTGTTTTGGGACAACATACAGCCTTGGCAGTATTTACCCTAGACGAGTCCCGAACGGTTACCAGTCAATTTCTGATTCCAAGAAACTTCTTGCAGGAAGATTTGCTGAAACTGAAGAGCATCATTCAAGAACGTTTCTTGGGGCACACTGTTCTAGATATTCACTACAAGATTCGGACAGAGATTCCGCAGATTATCCAGCGTTACTTCACAACTACGGACAATGTCATGGATCTCTTTGAACATATCTTTAGGGAAATGTTTAACGAAAACATTGTAGTGGCGGGCAAGGTCAATCTCTTGAATTTTGCCAATCTAGCGGCCTATCAGTTCTTTGACCAACCGCAAAAGGTGGCCTTGGAGATTCGTGAGGGTCTGCAGGAAGATCAGATGCAAAATGTCCGTGTTGCGGACAGTCAAGAGTCTTGTCTATCTGACTTGGCGGTGATTAGTAGCAAGTTCCTCATTCCATATCGAGGTTTTGGAATTCTAGCGATTATCGGTCCGATCAATCTGGATTATCAGCAATTGGTCAACCAAGTCAATGTGGTCAATCGTGTTTTGACCATGAAGTTGACAGATTTTTATCGCTACCTCAGCAGTAATCATTACGAAGTAAATTAATTTTGAAATCATTAAAGGAGGCGAAAATGGCCCAAGATAAAAAAAACGAAGAAATGAAAGAAGAGGAAGTTGTGGAAACAACTGAAGAAACAACTCCTGAGAAGTCTGAGTTGGACTTGGCAAATGAACGTGCAGATGAGTTCGAAAACAAATACCTTCGCGCTCATGCAGAAATGCAAAATATTCAACGCCGTGCCAATGAAGAACGTCAAAATTTGCAACGCTATCGTAGCCAAGACCTGGCAAAAGCAATCTTACCATCGCTTGACAACTTAGAACGTGCACTAGCAGTTGAAGGTTTGACAGACGACGTCAAAAAAGGATTGGAGATGGTGCAAGAGAGCTTGATTCACGCTTTGAAAGAAGAAGGAATCGAAGAAATTGTAGCTGACGGCGAATTTGACCATAACTATCATATGGCCATCCAAACTCTCCCAGCAGACGATGAGCACCCAGCAGATACCATCGCACAAGTCTTCCAAAAAGGCTACAAACTCCATGACCGCATCCTACGCCCAGCAATGGTAGTTGTCTACAACTAGGCAATTCTGACGGTTGCAACATACATAATAGAAAACTTGTCCGAAACGACAATAAACTATGAAAGAAAGATAAGAAATTGTTCAGCTTTGCAATAGTGAGCGAAGCGAACAAAAGACGATACTCTTCGCCGTGGCGCTATTTGCGCAAACTTTGAGACCTTAGGCTCAAAGTTTGGTCAAAGAGATTGACGAGTCAAGCTCTGACGGCGCCGCCACCTAAGAAGAGTACCAAAAAGAAAGAATATAAAATTTAAGGAGAAAAACACATGTCTAAAATTATCGGTATTGACTTAGGTACAACAAATTCAGCAGTTGCAGTTCTTGAAGGAACTGAAAGCAAAATCATCGCAAACCCAGAAGGAAACCGTACAACGCCATCTGTAGTATCATTCAAAAACGGTGAAATTATCGTTGGTGATGCTGCGAAACGTCAAGCAGTCACAAACCCAGATACAGTTATCTCTATCAAATCTAAGATGGGAACTTCTGAAAAAGTTTCTGCAAATGGTAAAGAGTACACTCCACAAGAAATCTCAGCTATGATCCTTCAATACTTGAAAGGTTATGCGGAAGATTACCTTGGTGAAAAAGTAACTAAAGCAGTTATCACAGTTCCAGCTTACTTTAACGATGCTCAACGTCAAGCAACAAAAGATGCTGGTAAAATCGCTGGTCTTGAAGTAGAACGTATCGTTAACGAACCAACTGCAGCAGCTCTTGCTTACGGTTTGGACAAGACTGACAAAGAAGAAAAAATCTTGGTATTCGACCTTGGTGGAGGTACATTTGACGTCTCTATCCTTGAACTCGGTGACGGTGTCTTCGACGTATTGGCGACTGCAGGGGATAACAAACTCGGTGGTGACGACTTTGACCAAAAAATCATCGATCACATGATTGCAGAATTCAAGAAAGAAAATGGTATTGACTTATCAACAGACAAGATGGCTCTTCAACGTTTGAAAGATGCGGCTGAAAAAGCTAAGAAAGACCTTTCAGGTGTAACTTCAACTCAAATCAGCTTGCCATTTATCACTGCTGGTGAATCTGGACCTCTTCACTTGGAAATGACTTTGACTCGTGCCAAATTTGACGATTTGACTCGTGACCTTGTAGAGCGTACAAAAGTTCCAGTTCGTCAAGCCCTTTCAGATGCAGGTTTGAGCTTGTCAGATATTGACGAAGTTATCCTAGTTGGTGGTTCAACTCGTATCCCAGCCGTTGTAGAAGCTGTTAAGGCTGAAACTGGTAAAGAACCAAACAAATCAGTAAACCCTGATGAAGTAGTTGCCATGGGTGCTGCTATCCAAGGTGGTGTCATCACTGGTGATGTTAAAGACGTTGTCCTTCTTGATGTAACACCATTGTCACTTGGTATCGAAACAATGGGTGGTGTCTTCACAAAACTCATCGACCGTAACACAACAATTCCAACATCTAAATCACAAGTCTTCTCAACTGCAGCAGACAACCAACCAGCCGTTGATATCCACGTTCTTCAAGGTGAACGCCCAATGGCCGCAGATAACAAGACTCTTGGACGTTTCCAATTGACAGACATCCCAGCTGCTCCTCGTGGTATCCCACAAATCGAAGTAACATTTGACATCGACAAGAACGGTATCGTATCTGTTAAGGCTAAAGATCTTGGAACTCAAAAAGAACAAACTATTGTTATCCAATCTAACTCTGGTTTGACTGATGAAGAAATCGACCGCATGATGAAAGATGCAGAAGCAAACGCTGAAGCAGATAAGAAACGTAAAGAAGAAGTTGACCTTCGTAACGAAGTAGACCAAGCTATCTTTGCGACTGAAAAGACAATCAAGGAAACTGAAGGAAAAGGCTTCGATGCAGAACGTGACGCTGCCCAAGCTGCCCTTGATGAGCTTAAGAAAGCCCAAGAAGATAACAACTTGGACGAAATGAAAGCAAAACTCGAAGCATTGAACGAAAAAGCTCAAGGACTTGCTGTTAAACTTTACGAACAAGCCGCTGCAGCCCAACAAGCTCAAGCAGGAGCAGAAGGCGCACAAGCAACAGGAAACGCAGGCGATGATGTTGTAGACGGAGAGTTTACTGAAAAGTAAGATGCAAAGCCCGTTAAAACCTCACAGTGAAAATAGGAAATATGACGCAGAAACTTTAGTTTCTAGGAAGACTTGCACCTAAAGGTAGCCATATCTGTAGTTCGCTAAAGCGAAAACAGCTACGTCTCTTTTTCACCAAGAGGTTAGGGCGTGCTCGATTCGGTAAGATGTTGAGGCGTTAAGAAAACGAAAGAAAAATAGGAAGCCATCGCCTTGTGCGATGCACAAAAGATGGCTTATCTTTTTTCCGAAGTTTTTAGCCAAAACTCAGTTGAGCCATTACTAGTTTGATTTTTAAAACTCGAACTAGTAAGTATAAGAAGAAATCCAGAGGTTGCAACCCAGCCTCTGTTTTTCGGTAAAAAGGGGTTGAACCTAATTTATTTGAGTTTTTCTCATTGATATAAAAGAAAGGAATTGAACCCGACCTAGATTGAGGCTTCGTTCCGTAAGACTAATAGAAAGGAATAAGGGTGTTCGTAATTGAACTCGAGCGGAAAGCTTGGAAATTAGATAAACCTCCTAAGAAATCAGGATTTCTTATCGGTTTCCTAAATTTCAGTCGCTTTCTGTTCGCTCTTAGTATCTTGTATGAACAATACTGAATTTTATGATCGTCTGGGGGTGTCAAAAAACGCTTCGGCAGACGAGATCAAAAAGGCTTATCGTAAGCTTTCCAAAAAATACCACCCAGATATCAACAAGGAGCCTGGTGCTGAGGAAAAATACAAGGAAGTTCAAGAAGCCTATGAGACTTTGAGTGACGACCAAAAACGTGCAGCCTACGACCAATATGGTGCTGCAGGTGCCAACGGTGGCTTTGGTGGTGCCGGTGGTTTTGGTGGCTTTGACGGAGCAGGTGGCTTCGGTGGTTTTGAGGATATTTTCTCAAGTTTCTTCGGTGGAGGCGGAGCTTCGCGCAATCCAAACGCTCCTCGTCAAGGGGATGACCTCCAGTACCGTGTGAACTTGACCTTTGAAGAAGCTATCTTCGGAACAGAAAAGGAAGTTAAATACAATCGTGAAGCTAGCTGTCGTACATGTAATGGATCTGGTGCTAAGCCAGGGACAAGTCCAGTCACTTGTGGACGCTGTCATGGCGCTGGTGTTATTAACGTCGATACGCAGACTCCGCTTGGTATGATGCGCCGCCAAGTAACCTGTGATGTCTGTCATGGTCGCGGAAAAGAAATCAAAGATCCATGTACAACTTGTCACGGAACAGGTCATGAAAAACAAGCTCATAGCGTACATGTGAAGATCCCTGCGGGTGTGGAAACAGGCCAACAAATCCGCCTAGCGGGTCAAGGTGAAGCAGGATTTAACGGTGGACCTTATGGTGACTTGTATGTGGTGGTTTCAGTAGAAGCTAGTGATAAGTTTGAACGTGAAGGAACCACTATCTTCTACAATCTGAACCTCAACTTTGTCCAAGCAGCTCTTGGTGATACTGTGGAAATTCCAACCGTGCATGGAGATGTTGAATTGGTCATCCCAGAAGGAACTCAGACTGGCAAGAAATTCCGTCTACGTGGTAAGGGAGCACCGAGCCTTCGTGGTGGTGCTGTTGGTGACCAATACGTAACCGTTAATGTCGTGACTCCGACAGGCTTGAATGATCGCCAAAAAGCAGCGCTTAAAGAATTCGCAGCTGCAGGTGACTTGAAAGTCAATCCAAAGAAAAAGGGCTTCTTTGACCATATAAAAGATGCCTTCGAAGGAGAATAAAGTAAAAAGAGCCTCAAGGCTCTTTTTTGTATAATTTTGGGAAATTTAGTATCGAAAAATCATTTTCCAGTTAGTCTACTATCTATACTTTTGAGTGAGCAAGCCAGCCTCATCCATCTCTTGAATGAGTTGCTTAAGTTCCGCTTCTTTACCAGGTTTCACGGTGACAGTATCGATATGTTTGATCGCCGAATTATCCTGAATATCCACTAAGGTCAAAGCTTTTTCATAGAATGCAATTCCCTTTTTAAGACTTGCCTGATCCTTCCAATTTAGAATTGTGTAAGAAGAATTTGATTTCTTTCCTTTTTCTTGGAAATATTTCTCGCCCTCCTCCTCTAAAAATTGTATTAAACCACGATTGAATAAGTTGTCCCCTACTTTATAGTAGGAAATATCTCCTGTCTGGAGGACATAGACTTTAAGTCGGTTTTTGGTGAGTTTTGGACTTTCTTTTAGGACGGGGTGACTATTGATGACCTCGTCTGAGAAAGTAACATAAAAATCTAGGCCTCCACCCTCGTATTGATAGTGTCCATCCGATTCGACTTTCTCGGGAGGGAGGTCAAGGGAGATAAAGATTTGTTTTAAGGCTTCATTCCCCTCACGGATGTCACTCGGTGAAGCCTTGAAAAGATTGGCCACTAGTAGAAATGCCAAGGCTACAAGAAGGCAGAGGCAGCCGCAAGGGATCGCGATGACCTTCGCTAGAACTTTTACAAACTGTTTCATTTTCATTCCTCTTCTTTGTTTGGACTTGACAACCTAAAATGGATTTAAGGAAAGTTGTTGGCTCTTTTTACTTATCCTCAAGCTCCTGTGTTTCTTTTATCACAGCTAGTCTGGTTTGGAAATCTTGTTCTAAAACTTTGAACTTGTAGGTCAAGTCTTTTTGGTATTCCTTGATAAGAGCTTTTTGTTGGTCGATGATTTGCAGGCTGTTTTGAATGACATCCAAGTCCTCCTTCATAGCTTCGACACGGTCGCTAGTATCCATCAACTCCTCTGTGATGACTTGGCGATTTTTTACGACAAAATAACTTCCAGCTGCAGTACCTGCAAATAGCAATAGATTGGATAGTTTCATGGCAACTCCTTAGGCATTTCTAATGGTTTCAGCGACTTGGGCAAGTTTGTCAAAGTCTGGTTCGTGGGCAATAAAGTCAATCTTGAGGTCGTCTTCTGCACTGTAGCGAGGTACGAGGTGCACGTGAGTATGAAAGACCGTTTGACCAGCAATTTCCTCGCAGTTGGCAATGATATTCATGCCGACAGCTTTGGTAGCCTTCATGACTTTTTGAGCCACTGTTGGCACTTGTGCAAAGAGTTGGCTGGCGCTGGTAGCATCCATTTCCAAAAGATTGCGGTAGTGCTCTTTGGGTACAATGAGGGTGTGTCCAGGCGTCACTTGAGAGATATCAAGAAAGGCAAGAATCTGCTCATCTTCATATACTTTTGAAGCAGGAATCTCCCCTGCGATGATCTTACAAAAAATGCAATCTGACATAAAATCCACCTCTACTGTATTGAATTTTGATATAATATAGCTACATTATACCAGATTCGGAGAAAATATGTTAGAAATTAAAAACCTGACAGGTGGCTATGTTCACGTCCCTGTCTTGAAAGATGTGTCCTTTACAGTTGAAAGTGGGCAGTTGGTCGGTTTGATTGGTCTCAACGGTGCTGGGAAATCAACGACAATCAATGAGATTATTGGTCTGTTGACACCTTACAGTGGAGAAATCAAGATTAACGGTCTTACCCTGCGAGAAGATGCGACTAACTACCGCAAGCAGATCGGCTACATTCCTGAAACTCCTAGCTTGTACGAGGAATTGACTCTTAGAGAGCATATCGAGACGGTTGCCATGGCCTATGGTATTGAGCAAAAAGTGGCTTTTGAGCGAGTAGAATCTTTGTTAAAAATGTTCCGTCTGGACCAAAAATTGGACTGGTTCCCAGTGCATTTTTCCAAAGGGATGAAGCAGAAGGTCATGATTATCTGTGCATTTGTGGTAGATCCGAGTCTTTTCATCGTTGATGAGCCTTTTCTTGGGCTCGATCCGCTGGCGATTGCCGACTTGATTCAGCTTTTGGAAGTAGAAAAGCAAAAAGGCAAGTCCATTCTCATGAGTACCCACGTGCTGGATTCAGCGGAGAAGATGTGTGATGCCTTTGTCATCCTCCACAAGGGGGAGGTGCGAGCTCAGGGGAACCTCCAGCAACTCCGCGAAGCCTTTGACATGCCTGAAGCGAGTTTGAATGATATTTACTTGGCTCTGACCAAAGAGGAGGAGCTATGAAAGACTTGTTTTTAAAGCGAAAGCAGGCTTTTCGTAAGGAGTGTGTCGGTTATCTGCGCTATGTTCTCAATGACCACTTTGTCTTGTTCCTGCTAGTTCTTATCGGTTTTCTAGCTTACCAGTACAGCCAACTCCTGCAACATTTTCCTGAAAATCATTGGCCTATCCTCTTGTTTTTAGGGATTGTATCTGCCTTGCTTTTAGCTTGGGGAGGAATCGCAACCTACATGGAAGGGCCTGACAAGCTCTTTCTCTTAGTCAGTGAAGAGGAGGTTAAGTCCCACCTCAAAGGGCAGACAGTGCGCTCACTGGTCTTTTGGCTCTTTGTCCAAACCCTTTTCTTGCTTTTATTTGCGCCCTTATTTTTAGCCATGGGCTATGGCTTGCCTATCTTTCTTTCCTATGTGCTTTTATTAGGAGCTGGGAAATATCTCCTCTTTCGTCAAAAAGCCAGTAAATTTTTTACTGAGAACGGAATTGACTGGGACTATGTGATCGCCCAAGAAAGCAAGCGCAAGCAAGTTTTGCTTCGTTTCTTTGCTCTCTTTACTCAGGTCAAGGGCGTTTCAAATAGTGTCAAACGTCGCGCTTATCTGGATTTTATCCTAAAGACTGTTCAGAAGGTACCTGGGAAAATTTGGCAAAATCTCTATCTTCGTTCTTACTTGCGAAATGGAGACCTCTTTGCCCTCAGTCTCCGCCTCCTCTTCCTATCCTTGTTAGCTCTAGTCTTTATCGAGCAAGCTTGGATTGCGACAGCAGTGGTGGTTCTATTTAATTACCTCTTGCTCTTTCAGTTACTCGCCCTCTATCATGCCTTTGATTACCAATACTTGACCCAGCTCTTTCCATTAGAAAAAGGGGAGAAAGAGAAGGGACTACAGGAAGTTATCCGAGGATTGACAGGTTTTGTTTTATTGGTTCAGCTGATAGTTGGTTTGATTACCCTCCAAGAAAAACTATCTCTTTTAGCCCTGCTTGGAGCTGGACTGGTCTTACAAATCTTGTATCTACCTTATCAGGTGAAACGCCAGATGCAAGACTAACATTGCTTAAACAATACAAAAAGAAGTTGAGTTCAGTCTGTCTCAGCTTCTTTTATTTTCTACAAGATAATAGTTGGTCCGTAGAGACTTAGCTTGGTTTTGACTTGGTCAAAGTGGAAACGGTCATAGGCCCGCCAAGCGGCGCGAGTAGGAGCATCTGGATTGAGAGCACTGAGACCCATGAGAAGACTGGAAGTTTGGTAAAATTTTTCCAGCTCAATCAAGAATCGATTATCCATTGTCTCAGCTTTAGAGAGAAAGCAGAGGATATTGTTCAGTTGCTCCTGAAAGCGAACGTCATCAGCTGTTGCCTGTTTGCATGCTTGATAGGCTTTGTTTAACTCAGTAATCAAAGTCTGAGCTCTTTTGATAGGTTCTGTATCTGTCATGAGAATTCCTCCTTTAATCTGGGTGCTAGTCTTGTTTCTAGCAACTGTTTTTTTGATACTGCCAGTCTATCACTTTTATCTCCTTTTTCAGCTTTAAATCTTTAATTGTCATTGAAATTTCCTGAGTGGTAATAGCGGGATTTTATGATAAAATAGTTATAAGGTTATCATAGTTATTTTGTAAAAGCTTCGACACTTTAGGAATTTTTAAGAACCGTTTAGGATTTGGCAAAAAATGGATTCTAGACTTATGGTATCCTCTCTTCAGGAGGTTTTATCCATGAACTATATCATCATCCAAAAAGAGAAAGAAATTTTCAAATTAAACATAGAGGATATCTACTATATCCAAACGCATCCAAGCAAAGCCCATACCGTGCAGATTGTTACAGAAAACGCTAGCTTTGATCTATTTCAAAATTTAAGCAATCTTGAGAAACAATATGGAGAAACCTTGACGAGATGTCATCGAAATTGTCTGGTTAACCTTGAACGGCTAAAATCCATGGATATCCAAAGAAAGACTCTTTTTCTTGGAGAAGAAGGTCGATATGCTGTTCAGTATGCCAGACGTCGCTATAGAGATATTCGCCAAAGATGGTTGAAACAAGGAGAGTAAGAAGATGAGAATATTTGTTTTAGAAGATGATTTCTCCCAACAAGCTAGGATTGAAACGACGATTGAGAAACTCTTGAAAGAACATCATATCATTCCCAGCTCTTTTGAAGTCTTTGGCAAGCCAGACCAACTTCTGGCAGAGATGCATGAGAAGGGAGCACATCAGCTATTCTTTTTGGACATTGAGATTCGAAATGAGGAGATGAAAGGCCTAGAAGTGGCAAGAAAGATTCGGGATCGAGATCCTTATGCCCTGATCGTCTTTGTGACGACTCACTCGGAGTTTATGCCCCTGTCCTTTCGCTACCAAGTGTCTGCTTTGGACTACATTGATAAGTCCTTGTCGGCAGAGGAGTTTGAGTCTCGTATCGAGACAGCTCTTCTCTATGCCGATAGTCAAGACAGCAAAAGCCTGGCGGAAGATTGCTTTTATTTTAAATCAAAATTTGCTCAATTCCAGTATCCTTTTAAAGAGGTTTACTATCTCGAAACGTCTCCTAGAGCCCATCGTGTTATTCTCTATACCAAGACGGATAGACTGGAATTTACGGCGAGCCTAGAGGAGGTTCTCAAGCAGGAGCCTCGTCTCTTGCAGTGTCATCGTTCTTTTCTCATCAATCCTGCAAATGTGGTGCATTTGGATAAGAAAGAAAAACTGCTTTTCTTTCCCAATGGTGGAAGTTGTCTAATCGCGCGTTATAAGGTCAGGGAAGTGTCTGAGGCTATTAATAACTTACACTGAGCTAGGAGAGTTTATGAATATTACTTGGATATTGTTGTATACACTTATTACTAATGGGCTAGAAATTATCATTTTCTTTAAGGTAGATGGAATTGGTCTCATTTTCGAGAGGATTTTTAAGGCTTTTCTTTTTAAGATACTTTTGGCAGTTGTTTTTGTAATGATTAGCTATATAGTAGGAAATGATTACCTATCTTATTTTGTGGACCCCTTGTACGGCATAGGTTTATCTTTCTTATTGTTAAGAGGGCTTCCTAAAAAACTCCTTTTCTTTTATGGTCTCTTTCCAATGATATTGGTGAATCTCTTTTATAGAGGAGTCTCCTATTTTGTGCTTCCATTTTTGGGACAAGGGCAAGTATATGATGGCTACTCATTTACTGGGTTATGTATAATAATTTTCAATTTCTTCATTTCTCTAGCTTTTTTGAAATGGTTGGGCTATGATTTCACTAAATTGAGAAAGGAGATTCTCGATAAAGATTTTCAAAAGTCCCTTACTAAGATTAATTGGGTAATGGGAGCTTACTATCTAGTGATACAAAATCTGTCTTACTTTGAATATGAACAAGGTATCCAATCAACGACTGTTCGTCATCTGATCCTAGTGTTTTACTTGCTCTTTTTTATGGGGGTTATCAAGAAATTAGATACCTATTTGAAGGACAAACTTCATGAGAGACTGAACCAAGAGCAGGACTTGCGATACAGAGATATGGAACGTTATAGTCGGCATATAGAGGAACTTTACAAGGAAGTTCGGAGCTTTCGTCATGATTATACCAACCTCTTGACCAGTTTACGTCTGGGGATTGAAGAGGAGGATATGGAGCAGATAAAAGAGGTCTACGACTCGGTCTTAAAGGATTCTAGTCAGAAATTGCAGGACAATAAATATGACCTGGGCCGATTGGTAAATATTCGAGACCGTGCCCTCAAAAGTCTCTTAGCAGGAAAATTTATAAAAGCCAGAGAAAGGGATATTGTCTTTAATGTCGAAGTTCCTGAGGAGATTCAAGTCGAGAGTATGGGTCTGCTTGATTTTTTAACCATCGTATCTATCCTTTGTGACAATGCCATTGAAGCCAGTGCAGAGGCCAGTCAACCTCATGTTTCAATCGCTTTTTTAAAAAATGGAGAACAGGAGACCTTTATCATCGAAAATTCTATCAAAGAAGAGGGCATAGATATTTCGGAAATCTTCTCCTTTGGAGCAAGTTCTAAAGGGGAGGAGAGAGGAGTTGGTCTCTATACTGTCATGAAAATTGTGGAAAGTCATCCCAATACCAGCCTCAATACCACCTGTCAAAATCAAGTTTTTCGTCAGATGCTTACTATGATACATACAGAATGATAAAAATAAGACCTAGAGAGCTTTTCTCTTGGTCTTGTTTTTTTATAGTAGTATTGGCTGATGAAGTCCTTTCGTATTGTTATACTTAATTATATTAAGGCTATACAAGAAATCTTCCCACCATCCTCCACCTGTAATTTGATTGAGTTCAGTAGTTGTTAATTCTTGAAATGAAGTTAGGTTTTGTTTCTTATCCATGTTATGATTCTCCTGTTTTATAAGATAATAAATAGTTATAGAGTGTTATCTGAAAATTAATTAGAATGTGTTAAAATTTTATCTTTGAAATAATCAAAATATGTTTTCTTTGCAGTTACACTAGTGACGCGACCTTGTAGACCATATTGGATGAGTTTACTGTCCTCACCAGATAGTTTTGCAAGAGCGGTTAATTTAAAGAGATTTCCTTGCTCTGTTCTGGTGGGAGTTTGATCAATGCTCTGAAGTTGGCCGATGATGGTAATACCGTGATTTCCAATCTTCTCAAGTTTTAATCTTACAGTTTGTCCTTTATCTAGTAAGGGGAGATAGTCAGATGATACGTAGTAAGTGATTAGTACTTCTCTTGTATCTGTTATAATAGGGAATATTTGAGCAATTTCTGTACCAGTTGGAATTCTATTTTTACCTTCAAATTCGCTGTTCAGATGAACGATACCTTTACTTGGAGCGGTTAAGGTATTGTTTTCCAAGCGCTGTGTCGCTTGATCTAGTTGTACTTTTAATTCTGTTAGTTGATTTTCCACAGCTAGTTGTTGCTGAGAAGTTGTTTGTAAAAACTGAGTACGAAGTACTTCAATTTTGCTTTCTAAACTATTATCATAAGTTGCTACACTTCCGATACCAGCTTGCTGAATTTTGAGACTTGCGATAGATGATTCGAGGCCTGTAACACTTTGATTGATTTGAGATAAAAATTGCTCTTCTATAGCTCCTTGTGTTTGTCCTTGTGATGCTACCAGATAACTATTCAAGGTTGACTGGTGTGGATTGCCAGTCGGTAAGCGTGCTCTTTTGTTTATGATAGCATCTCTCAGCTCTTGATATTCTCCAATTTGTTGTTGAATTTTTGTAATTTCTTGTTCGATAGCTGATGAACTGCTATTAGCAAGATTGGCTTGATTTGAAACTTCAGTGTTAGTCTTTGAGATACCCAGCTCAATATCATGAGCTTGTTTAGTAAAATTCATAAAGGTATTATAGTAGCCAAACTCATCCTCACCAGAAAAAAGATCGGTATTTTTTTCTAAGCTTTGTTTCAAAATTCCAAGTCCTTCTTTTTGCTTCTCAAGTCTTTGTAACTGAGTTTCTAAGGCAGTTTTCTGACTTTCTTCCATTGTTTCAGAGTATTTGATGAGTAAGTCACCTTTTTCAACTACTTGATTTGCCACTAAATGATTAGCTAAGATAGGATTATCACTGGTTGACTGAATAGATGCAATGACACTTGTAGGAGTGACTTCTCCTTGCGATGTAACAGTAATCTCTTTTGTAGCAACAAGGGAGAAAATCACGATGAAAGTAAACAGTAATGAAAGTGGTATGATCAATACTGTCGCATAATTATGGTAACGTCTCTGATAAAACTCGACGCTTCTAAAAAGATTAGGATTCATAACATTCTCCTTATTTGTTGAATAGATGATGGTAGAAGCCCTGCGCCTTCATTAACTCTTGATGACTACCAACTTCAATGATTTTCCCTTGGTCAAGAACAATGACACGGTTAGTCCGTTCGGCTATACTTAGACGATGGGCTACAAAGAGAATGGTTTTATCAGTTAGGGACATAAGATTATCTATAACCTTTTTCTCAGTCAAAACATCGAGAGCACTAGTAGCTTCATCTAGTATTAAAACAGGAGATTTAGTTAAAAGAGCACGAGCGAGGGCTATTCGTTGCTTCTGTCCTCCTGACAGACCTGCTCCATCAGAAAGTTGAGTTTGATAGCCCATAGGCATTCTTTCAATATCTTGACGGATTTCAGCTAATTCGCAAGCTTTTAGAATATCTTCTTGGCTAATCATACTATTACCGCCCAAGGTTAAGTTTTCCAAGATAGAGCCATTAAAGATATAGGCTTGTTGGGGCAGGTAATTAATATGACGTCGCAAGATTTTTTTATCAATATTTTTAATATCCTGATGATTGATGGTAATCTGTCCTTTGTAAGGGTCAAAGAAGTTGACAATCATTTTGGCTAAAGTTGTTTTACCAGAACCACTAACTCCAACTAGGCTAACCTTATCACCTTCTTTAATCGTTAGATTGATATCTGTTAAGGTATCTCGCCCAAAAGCATACTTATAAGAAAGGTCATCAAATTCAATATCGCCCATCAAAAAATTTGAATGAACAGGATTTTCTTGAACTTGAAATTCAGATTCGACTAAGTAGACCTCGTTCAAGCGGTTATTAGCAACCTTCGCAGATTGGAGTTTGGTTTGGAGGTTGATAATATTTTCCATAGGAGTTGTAAAGTAAGAAAGAAGTGTATTAAAGGTAATCAGCTGACCGATAGAAATCTTACTCGACATGACTAATTGAGCACCAAACCATAGGATAAAGATATTCAGAACTAATTTTGTTCCCTGCTTTAAACTCGTTTGTAAAATAGAATATTTACTGAGCTTAAAGGATTTTTCCAAATAATCGACGAATTCACTGTCAATATTTTGGTAGCGATTTTCTTCACTTGTGAGTGACTTGATGGTTTCGATCCCGTTGATATCTTCGATAATAGCAGAACTAACCATAGAATTGCTTTGCATGACATCATGGTTCATTTTTTCAAAAGGCTTCATAAAAGAAAAGATGATGAACATGTATATAGGAACGGAAATAAGAGAAAGAAGGAAGAGATTAGGGTTTTGTGCCAGTAAGACGCTCCCTACAAGGATCAGAATGGAAACATCAAGAAGAAGAGAGAGAATGGTAGAAGCTAAGGCATCTATAATAGAGTTGGCATCTGTGAAGCGTGAAATGATTTCTCCTGTACGACGTGTCGCAAAGAAAGACATAGGAAGTTCAAAGATATGGCGAATATAGGCCAAAATTACATCAATGCTTAATCTCTGACTCAGAACAGTTAGGAGATAATCTCTGGAGAAGCTCATGGCTTGTTGGAGGATATAGGTGATAATTAGACCAATTGAGATAATTCCTAAAGTTGATTTCATCTGATTTGGAATGTACTCATCCAAGATTCCTTGGAGATAATAAGAACCACCGACATTGATAATAGTGACTAATAAGCTTGAGAGAACAATGTAAGCAATGAGAGATTTTTGTTTGAAAATCAGAGGAAGGAAGCTCAGTAGACCATTCTTTTTATCTTTATGGGGTTGATAGCTGGGTTTGGGAGCTAGAAAAATAGCTACTCCAGTCCATTCAGAGAAAAAGCGTTCTTTTGACATTTTGGTGATTTTTACAGAAGGATCAGGATCACCAACAATCAGATAGTCTTTCTTTGTTTGATAGACAACATAGTAATGTTGGAGTTTCCCTTCTTTGTTAACGTGAACGATAAATGGATAGGGGACATCGCTCATGTCAAAGAGCGTTTTATCTGCTTGAACAGGCCTTGTTTCAAATCCCATTTCATCAGCGGCTTTTACAATGCCAAGAGCAGTCGTCCCTTCTTTATTGGTCTTTGCAAGTTCTCTCAAGTGAGCTAGAGAAAAATCTGAACCATAGAATTTAGCAATCGAGGCTAAGGCAGCAACACCGCAGTCTCTAGCATCTATTTGAGGAACAAATGTACGTTTATAAGAAGTCATTGGCAAATCCTTTTATATAAAATATGAATTTATTATACCATAATACTAAGTTCATATTTTATAAAATCTTGAATTGTCATTGAAACTTCCTGAATGGTAAAAAAGTGATTAGAAACTATCTTTCTTTAAAAATCTATAGGTGTGATTTGAAATAAAAAGCTAATTCAAGACGTTTCGATGACAATTCAAGATCTGGATGAAAATAAAAAAAAACAATGTTATACTAAACTTGTCAAAGTTGCAACGAGACAAAAATTAAAAATAAAAAAGGAGTATTTGTCATGAATACAAAAATGATGTCACAATTTGAGATTATGGATACTGATATGCTTGCGAGTAAAGTAGGAGGAAAAACAATATATTATGGTAATGGTTTATATTGTGATAACTCTAAAGGTTGCTGGGTAAACTGGCCTGAAGCTATAAATAAAATTCTTACTAATTCTATTGTTAATGGATTTTCAGGTGGGAATGCAGGTTGGAATTCGGGGGGACCTCTATAATGAGAGGTTTAAAGTGGTTTTCTGGAGGAGTTGAAAGACGCCGTGAAGCTATCATCATATTAGAAAAACTTATTCAAAATATAAAATGTGATTCTCAACTTCTCCCTTTGAAAAATATATTGATTTCTTACGAATATGAATTAAAGAAAGGAAGTATATCGATTCCTTATACCCTTAGTAGAATGAACATTGAAATTTCGAATGTATTAATTGAAAATGCACTACATTTGTCTGAAATTCAGTCTGATCAGATAAAAAAATTAAGAGAAATATCTAATATTAGATATGGATACTAGGGTGTAGTCCAAGTGATATGTTAATTATAGTTTATGTATTCCTAATATTTTTATTGTGATTCTGGATTTGAGTGAAAAAAATTAAAACAGTGCTATACTAAACTTGTCAAGGTTGCAACAGGATAAAAATTAAAAATAAAAAAGGAGTATTTGCCATGAATACAAAAATGATGTCGCAATTTGAGATTATAGATACTGATATGCTTGCTTGCGTTGAAGGTGGTTTCGGAGGTTGGGGAGATATGATTGCTGGTTTATTGGGTGGGCTAGCACCGTCTCCAACTTTGGACCAATTAAATGGTAAGTGACCTATTATACATTTTTCAAAACCATGTAGTCCTTATGGTATTGGGGGAACTCCAAACTCATGTAATGGTATTTAAAAAGGATTGAAGCTATGAAGGCAAAATATGGGAATCAAATTGTTGATGTTTGGGAAATTGGTCAAGCAACTCCTAAACCAAGTTGGGTAGAGGAAGCTTTTCAAAAAAATTATATGGTTTGGTTGGATAATCATGTGCGCATTCTAATGGCAGGTCTCAACACTTCTCTCGCAACGAATATCAAGTTTGGTCTAGTTGGAACAGTTGGAGGAGGATTCGCTGGTTATGGAATGTATGTTCTTGGTTATCCAGGTGATTATATAGATATCACCAATCATAGAGTTGTTTCTGCTAAAACATTTCACAAAAGTTATCAAATTTTAGAAAATGATTAGATGTCATTTAATTGTAATGGAGATAGTAATGAAAAAAATATTTGCAACAAAAAGCAATATATTCTTAGTGAGATTGTTGTTCGGACAGATACCCTTGCTTGTCTCTACTTATCTATTTTTATCCCGTCAGTTTTTAAATTTTTCCTTAGTTTTCCAATTTCTTTTAGTGGTTATTAACTTAGCTTCTATTTTGGCTACTGTTTATCTCACTAGGGAAATGAAGATAAGAGAGTTTGAAGATGATGATTTGGTTAGTCCTAGAACCAATCAACTCATGTTCATCGGCTTGACAGGCTTTATGTGTATTATTTGTTTGTATAGAGGTATCACAGCAGGAGAATCTTACCAACAACTAATCGCTCATATTGGCGCGGTTCTATGCTTGCTTATCATGCTTTTGCTTATTTGGGGTTTGAAGTATTATAAAAAGTAGAGGTTAATGAAGTATAAAAGGGTGAGTATTTTCGAAATACTCACCCTTTTATAATGAAGTTTTTGCAATTCAAGACGTTTCGATGACAATTCAAGATTTGGATGAAAAATTTTAAAAAACAATGATATACTAAACTTGTCAAGGTTGAAACAGGACAAAAATTAAAAATAAAAAAGGAGTATTTGTCATGAATACAAAAATGATGTCACAATTTAAGATTATGGATACTGATATGCTCGCTTGCGTTGAAGGTGGAGATACAGTAGGGGCTGGAGAAGTTGTTCAAGCATTGGGAGTTTGTACAATAGGAGGTGCAGCTCTGGGGAGTGTTATCCCAGTTGTGGGAACTCTTGCTGGAGGGATTTTAGGAGCACAGTTCTGTACAGCAGCTTGGGGAGCTTTGAGGGCAAGTTAAACTTTTAAAGATAGTAGTAAGGAGAAGATTTATATGAGATATAGATTATTTGTTGTTATTTTCTTGACTAGTATTTTGGATATTCTTTTAGGGACATTTTTGCAAATCTCTAATGTATCGATTGGGTGGATTGTTCTCTACAGTGGCTTGTTCGAAGTAGGAGTTTTCCTTCTTGCTAATAAAGGAGTAACGGTAAAAATCAAGGAAGTAGAAATTCGAAATCGCTTTAAATTTATTTTTGGAAAAACGTTATGGTTTCAAATCCTTTTGCTTATCTTTGTGATGGTCAAACTGTATCTTGGTTTGGATGCGAAGTTGATTTTATTTTACGGACATATTTTCATTATCTTTAATGCCTTAATCTATCTTTTATCTACTAGCCAAATTAATTTAATAAAGAAAGTGTGAAAAGAATGGAACAATCAGTCAATAATTTCTTCATTTTATCCGATGAAAAACTAACAACGATAACAGCTGGTGATAAACAACTTGCAGATGCATTTTTAAGTGGAGTAGGTGGTGCAGTTGAGGGGATTTCGCTTTGTATGCAGACAATCCCTTTTCCAACTCCTCAGATTTATTTGATTTGCGCAGCTGGTGGGGCAGCAGCTTCAGTTTTATGGCCACATTAGAGGATTGAGTTAGTATAGAGAGCTATTAATCTGGGTATTTCTTTGAGTTTATACTCTCTATACTGTATAGGAATATATCATGTATAAACACTTATTTTTTCCATATTCAAAAACCTTAGATTGGTTGACACCCTATATTCTAGTCTTGGCTTCCGACACCATTGCCTTCAATGTTTTTGTGCTAACCTTTGTGTCCGTTGTGATCTTCTATTTCTTGAATCCCATGATAGCTTTTATAGCTATATTCTTTGGTGCTGGCTATGTTGTCGGATTTTGGTTATTAAAATGGTTTGTTTTAGAGAGATTGGAGGTAAAGAATGGCTTGTAGGAAGGCTTACTTAGTGTTTAAGTGATTATACCTTTATGGCTGTTTTCAATAAAGATTATACCTTGTTTTTTGATTTTTATTATAAAAATGTCAAATGCATCTCCTTACATTCATTCCTGATTCCTAAAAACTGAATCACTGTTTTCCTCAGGTTTATCTGGGGGAGGCAGTGCTTTTTTGAAATAAAGACATAGATATTCCTGTTTTCCAATTTCCCTTATTTTAACCATTCAGGAAATCTCAAGCACTGCTTAAGATTTAGAGTAAGGATTTAGGGAAATATGGTTTATATTAGAGATGTTCCGAGTTTATAAAGGAGGGATTACATGAAAAAGTATCAGCTTCTATTCAAAACAAGTGCAATTTTATCCTACCTATTTTTCGTATTTGGTCTTTCTCAGCTGACGCTTATCGTCCAAAACTATTGGCAATTTTCTTCTCAGATAGGCAATTTATTCTGGATTCAAAATATCTTGAGTTTACTTTTTATTGGAGTCATGATTGTGGTTCTTGTTAAGACAGGCCATGGTTATCTCTTTCGCATTCCAAGAAAAAAATGGCTTTGGTATTCGATTTTGACAGTATTAGTGGTAGTGTTCCAGATCTCTTTTAACGTTCAGACAGCTAAACATGTTCAGTCAACTGCGGAAGGTTGGGCTGTATTGATTGGTTATAGTGGGACTAACTTTGCAGAGCTAGGTATTTATATAGCCCTGTTCTTTCTGATTCCACTGATGGAAGAGTTGCTCTATAGAGGATTACTGCAACACGCCTTTTTTAAGGATTCGAGATTTGCTCTTGATTTGCTTCTTCCGTCCATTTTATTTGCTCTCCCTCATTTTTCAAACTTTCCTAGTCTGTTAGATATCTTCGTCTTTGCAACATCTGGAATCATTTTTGCTGGTTTGACCCGCTATACCAAGAGCATTTATCCTTCCTATGCAGTGCATATGATCAATAATATTTTCGCAACATTACCATTTTTGATGACTTTTTTACACAGGATATTTAGCTAAAAATAATAGATTAAAAAATAATTATCGATTATAAGAAGTGAATAAGATTAGATTTCTGAATAATAGAATTTAATCTTATTCACTTCTTATTAGTTGACTAAGGAAATTGTGCTCTTTGAGCAATTCAAGACGTTTCGATGACAATTCAAGATTTGGATGAAAAATTTTAAAAAACAATGATATACTAAACTTGTCAAGGTTGCAACAGGATAAAAATTAAAAATAAAAAAGGAGTATTTGCCATGAATACAAAAATGATGTCACAATTTGAGATTATAGATACTGATATGCTCGCTTGCGTTGAAGGTGGTGGTTGCAATTGGGGAGATTTTGCCAAAGCAGGTGTTGGAGGAGGAGTAGCAAGAGGTCTTCAACTAGGCATTAAAACAGGAACATGGCAAGGTGCTGCAACTGGTGCTGTGGGTGGAGCTATACTTGGAGGTGTAGCCTATGCAGCAACATGTTGGTGGTAATTATGGATTTTAAAAGTTTTATAATTGGTTTAGTAGTTGGTATATTTGGTCCTTATATGGATGATTTAATTAGAAAAATATTTTCAAAATCTCCCAAAAAGGATACGGATAGTACCCCGTAAAAAATAAATTTCTCCCCTGTATTTGCTAGCTTAATTTACAGGGGAGTTTCTTTAATTTTGTTTAGCCTGTCAAAATGATATGTGATAGCAGGATGAAAAGTCTACAAACAAGTTGGTATCAATACAATATAAAGAGGAAAGTATGTTTTTCATACTTGCTTTTTTAATTTTTTTACAATTCAAGACGTTTCGATGACCATTTAAGATTTAGATGAATTTGTAATCTTAAATAAGGTAAGATAGAGATAACAAATGTAAAGGAGTATTCCTATATGAGGAAACAAAAGATAAAATCGCTATTACTTGTACCACTTGTATTTGCATCTATTACTACGGGTGTTGTATATGCAGAAGAACAGACTACTTCTTCCTCTATTCAGGCTAATGATAGTTCTGTTGTGGCACCAGATTTGCCATCGGCTAAGGAAAATGTGGAGCATAAACCTTCCGTTGTAACTCCCGAGGAGTATGAGCAGAATGTTGCGGAATTTAAAAAGATAGATATTGAAGCCGTTCGTCAATCTTTTACAGAGGATCAATTGGAACATACTATATATTTTGGTAGAAAAACTTGTTCTCATTGTCGTCAATTTTCTCCTGAATTGAAAGAATTTAATAACTTGATTGAAAAGAAGTTAGAATATTATGATTTGGATGGTAAAGATTTTGACGGGGAAGCGAGAGAGTTTCTATTTAAAAAAGTCGGTATTCCAGGAACACCAACAATTTTGTATTTAAAAAATGGACATCCGATATCTGGATGGGTTGGTGGGGGAGCGACTGCACAACAGGTGTATGATTATATGTACTCTAGAAACTCACCTAAGCAAACGGAAACAATAGCATCTTCTGAGGATACAGTAACAGAAAGTGTGCATGATGAGAAAACTAGAAATGACAGCATGAGTACTAGTGATAAAGTTGTAAGTGAAAGTAAAGGTATGAGTGATGAAAAAAGAACCGAAATGAAAATATCCAATGATAATCCCAATTCTAATAGTGAAAATAGTGGGAAAGTGGAGAGTATAAACTCAACTTCCAAAGCTAAAACTACTCAATCTGGCGATTTAGCAATGTTAGACAATAAGAATCAATTGGAAACTCTCAAACCTATTTTTGATGCTGCTCAAGAAAATAAAACTCCTTTAACCGATGTTAAGGGGCTTGATTATGTAAGCCAATCTATTACTTCTAATGAAAAATTATTACCGAAAACAGGAGAGGAAGAAAGTTACCAACTGATTCGGCTAGCTGTCGCGTTTTTTATGGCTTCTATAATGATTAAAGTGAAACAAAAAATTCATAAATAAAAATAGATGGTAAACAGGTGCAATGATATTATTTGTTTGTAATAACATATGGCTAGAATTTTCCTATAGACAAGAGTGAAAGGGCAAGTATGTTTTTAATGCTTGCTTTTTAAATTTTTTAACAATTCAAGACGTTTCGATGACAATTCAAGATTTGGATGAAAAAAATTAATAAACGATGATATACTAAACTTGTCAAAGTTGCAACAAGACAAAAATTAAAAATTAAAAATAAAAAAGGAGTATTTGTCATGGATACAAAAATGTTGTCACAGTTAGAGGTTATGGATACTGAAATGCTGGCTAGCATTGAGGGAGGAACTGATTGGGGAACAGTAGGAAAAGGAGCTGTCTATGGAGCAGGTATCGGAGTTGCTATGTGTACGGTAGGAGGACTCCTTACTGGTGGTTCCGCATGGGCTATGACTGCTGGCTGTGCTTGGGCTGGAGCTAAACTTGGTGGTGCTTTTACTGCAATTGCTGATAATATTTGGCCATAGAAGGGAGTAGAAATTATGTTTGATTACAAAATAGTAGACAATCAAGAATTAAGTAATATTTCTGGAGGTGGATTGGGAGGAGATGTAGTTGTAGGAGCCTTGTCGGGTGCATTTCAGGCAGGACAATCTTGTATTGCTGGAGGCCCTCAAGCTTATTTGATTTGCGCAACAGGGGGCGCTATAGTAGGTGGCATTATAGCTTTTGGATTGAGACCCCCAAAATAGTTTAAAAAAGGAATGGGTATTAATATGTTAAATGGAACTATGATTCAGCTTATACTCATTGCAATTTGTTGTGTGTACATTATTTTTAACACCAAGGCTGATAAAAACCCAAAGAGAGGATATCGTACAGCTTTGTACCTTTTCGTTATGGCTGGTATTATATCCTATATTATGAATTATCTGAATTGGTTAGATTTTTTCTTACTGATAACTCCGATAATGTGTCTATTTAAATTTGAAGATAAATGGAGTTAGCAACATTTGACACTTCAATAGGTTATTAACTATCCTTTGGCTCATTGTCAACTGTAGTGAGTTGAAGAAAAGCTAAGATCGAGAAAGGACTAATTTCGTCCTTTCTTTTTTGAGTACGACGGGCATGACGTTTATTTGATGTGTAAGTCCTCCGTGTGCACCCGCTACCGGTGAATTCAATAGCGATTCTCAAGCCCGACTATCGTGAGGTAGCGGGGAGAAGAAGGCATAGCGAAATCATGGCTTAAAGAACAGTAGTAAGACACGTTTAGAGGATAAAGTGGCTTCACACTCTAAAGCACAAATAGGTATACCTAATCCATATATTTAAATCACGAGAGTGTACGAGAAAAGATGTACGATTTATCTATTGATGTGAGGTTCTGATGAGAGCTGAAAGCATGGTAACAACGAATCATGAGAAGTTAGTCAATCTTATAGTAGTCAGGAAAGTTCTATATTGGAAGTGGAGCAAAAGGTGAACAATTGAAAGTAGAATTGTCTGTTTTGATTATTTGTTTGATAGGATGGTAGTATGAAAATATAAATGGTGACTATTCAGATCTATTTAATTTGTGCAGCTGGTGGGGGCTTATGGCCACATTAGAGGATTTAATTGATATATAGAGTTATTAATCCAGGTATTTCTTTGAGTTTATACTCTCTATGCTGTATAGGAATACATCATGTATAAACACTTATTTTTCCTAGATTCAAAAACCTTAGACTGGTTGACGCCCTATATTCTAGTCTTGGCTTCTGACACCATTGCCTTTAATGTTTTTGTGCTAACCTTTGTATCTGTTGTGATCTTTTATTTCCTAAATCCCATGTTAGCTTTAATGGCTATATTCTTAGGGGCTGGTTATGTGGTCGGATTTTGGTTACTCAAATGGTTTGTTTTGGAAAGGCTAGAGCTAAAAGATGACGTGTAGGGAAGTCTGTTTGGTGGGGAGGATAGTTTTATGAGAATTTTTAATAAATGTCATGCCTTATTTTTTGGATTTTTAGTATTTGTAATCGTTGATGCAGCGGGGTATTCCATCAATCAAGGGAATTATTTTCAACACCAGTACACATTCATTCTTATAAAGAGTCTCTTGCTTTTCCTTAGTTTTGTCTATGCGAGATGGTTCGATATGATTTCTTTTAGGATTTTAAGCAAGAAACAACTCTTGCTCTTCATTGGAATCTTTCTTCTTACGGTGCTGGTAAATATAGGCTATCATGCTTTTTTCTCAGTTGCTTCTGGTGCCTCGGCTCAACACCTTGAGGAAACGAGTAAAGGACTTTCGCTTTCCTTTATTATAAGTGTTACAGTTTTGGGACCAATCCAGGAGGAACTCATGTTCAGAGGACTTCTTCAGGGGGCTATATTTGAAAATTCTTGGTTAGGGCTTGTACTGACTTCCTCTCTCTTTTCTTTCATGCATGAACCTTACGATGTGCCTTCGTTTTTCTATTATCTACTTGGGGGCTTGTTGCTGGGCTTTGCTTATAAAAAGAGCCAAAATTTGTGGGTTTCTACTCTAGTCCACATGTCTTACAACAGTTTGCCACTTTTAACTTATTTCTAAAAATTATGAAAAGGTAAGCAGAAGACGGTGCTTGCCTTTTTTAAGCTATAATGATAGCCTGAGCCAATTGAGATGCTTTTCTTTGAGAATCAGGTGTGGAGCGGTTGACGAATAGACCAAAAACTAGTAGAATAGTAAGGAAACTTTATACGGAGGAAAGAAATGGACTTGGGTGATAATGAGCTAACGCTGACCCCTATCCCTGGGAAGAGCGGCAAAGCTTATATGGGAAGCTACCCTGATGGGAAGCGCGTCTTTGTAAAAATGAACACCTCTCCAATCCTACCTGGCCTAGCCAGAGAACAAATCGCTCCTCAATTACTATGGACTCGTCGTTTGTCAGATGGCCGTGATATGTGTGCTCAGGAATGGCTGACGGGCAAAATCTTGACCCCTTACGATATGAATCGCAAGCAGATTATCAATATCTTGAACCGTCTCCACCGCTCGCGTCCCTTGATGAAGCAGTTGAGTCGTTTGGGATATACCATGGAAAAACCAGTTGATTTGTTGCGTTCTTGGAAACAAGAAGTACCAGAAATCTTGCAACAGAATCACTACTTGAATAGTGTGATTGCTGAGCTAGGTAAGACGGTTCCAGGTTTTAGAGAAGACCATGCAACGATTGTGCACGGTGATCTTCGCCATAGTAATTGGATTGAGACAGAGAGTGGACTCGTTTATCTAGTGGATTGGGATTCGGTTCGTCTGACGGATCGTATGTTTGATGTGGCGCATTTGCTATGCCACTACATTCCAGATCATCAGTGGCGTCAATGGTTGAGAGACTACGGCTATAAGTACAATCAGACAGTGTTAGATAAATTGTATTGGTATGGTCAGTATTCTTACTTGAACCAGATTGCCAAATACTGTGAAAATCAAGATTTAGACAATGTAAACCGGGAGATTTACGCCTTGCGCGTCTTCCGTGACAAGTATGGAAAGAAGAGATGAGAGTTAGAAATCGTAAAGGGGCGACAGAATTACTAGAGGCCAATCCTCAGTATGTGGTCCTCAATCCCTTGGAAGCTAAAGGGAAATGGCGAGACTTGTTTGGAAATGATCATCCTATTCATGTAGAGGTTGGAAGTGGGAAAGGGGCCTTCGTATCAGGAATGGCCAAGCAAAATCCTGACATCAACTACATCGGGATTGACATTCAAAAGTCGGTATTGAGTTATGCCTTAGACAAGGTGCTTGAAGTTGGAGTGCCAAATATCAAATTGCTGTGGGTAGATGGTTCAGATCTGACTGACTACTTTGAAGACGGTGAGATTGACCGCCTCTATTTGAATTTTTCGGATCCTTGGCCCAAAAAGCGCCATGAAAAACGTCGTTTGACTTACAAGAGTTTCTTGGATACCTTCAAGCGCATCTTGCCTGAGAATGGGGAAATCCATTTCAAGACAGACAATCGTGGCTTGTTTGAGTACAGTCTAGTGAGCTTTTCTCAGTATGGGATGAAACTCAATGGTGTTTGGCTGGACTTGCATGCCAGTGATTTTGAAGGCAATGTCATGACAGAGTATGAGCAAAAATTCTCCAGCAAAGGTCAAGTGATCTACCGAGTTGAAGCAGAATTTTAAGAAATAGCTTGAAAACCAGCTGTTTGAGTGCTAATGCTTTACATAAATTGACAAACGTGCTATACTGATAGTAAGAATATGAGAAAGAGAGGCGGGGAAATATCTTCGCCTCTTGCTTATGAGGAGGTGGACACAATCGCAACAATCGTAGAATTAGTCAGAGAAGTTGTAGAACCTGTCATTCAAGCGCCTTTCGAGCTCGTGGATATCGAGTATGGAAAGATTGGCAGTGACATGATTCTCAGTATTTTTGTAGATAAACCCGAAGGAATTACCTTGAACGACACGGCAGACCTGACAGAAATCATCAGTCCTGTCCTAGATACCATCAAGCCCGATCCCTTCCCAGAACAATATTTCCTAGAAATCACCAGTCCAGGCTTGGAACGTCCTTTAAAAACTAAGGATGCTGTCGCTGGAGCTGTTGGGAAATACATTCATGTCGGGCTCTACCAAGCTATCGATAAGCAAAAAGTCTTTGAAGGTACCTTGGTATCCTTTGAAGAGGATGAGTTGACTATGGAGTATATGGACAAGACACGTAAGAAAACCGTCCAAATTCCATACAGTTTAGTATCAAAAGCACGTTTAGCAGTAAAATTATAGAAAAGAAAGGATAGCTTTTGAGGATTCAAAAGTGAAGAAAACATGAGTAAAGAAATGCTAGAGGCCTTCCGCATTTTGGAAGAAGACAAGGGAATCAAAAAAGAAGACATCATCGACGCAGTAGTAGAGTCGCTTCGTTCCGCTTATCGTAGACGCTATGGTCAGTCAGATAGCGTAGCCATCGACTTTAATGAAAAGACTGGTGACTTTACTGTCTATACTGTTCGTGAAGTTGTAGATGAAGTATTTGATAGCCGTTTGGAAATCAGCTTGAAAGATGCCCTTGCCATTAATTCAGCCTATGAGCTTGGTGACAAAATCAAGTTTGAAGAAGCACCTGCTGAGTTTGGTCGTGTAGCAGCCCAATCTGCCAAACAAACCATCATGGAAAAAATGCGCAAGCAAACACGTGCCATCACTTACAATACTTATAAAGAACATGAACAAGAAATCATGTCTGGTACAGTAGAACGATTTGACAACCGCTTTATTTACGTCAACCTTGGCAGCATCGAAGCCCAATTATCAAAACAAGACCAAATTCCTGGAGAGGTGTTTGCTTCCCATGACCGTATCGAAGTCTACGTTTACAAGGTTGAAGACAACCCTCGTGGTGTCAATGTCTTTGTTAGCCGTAGCCATCCTGAAATGATCAAACGCTTGATGGAGCAAGAAATTCCAGAAGTTTACGATGGAACTGTTGAAATCATGAGCGTAGCCCGCGAAGCTGGTGACCGTACGAAAGTTGCCGTTCGTAGCCACAATCCAAACGTGGACGCTATTGGGACAATCGTTGGACGTGGTGGTGCCAATATCAAGAAAATCACCAGCAAATTCCACCCAGCTCGTTACGATGCCAAGAGTGACCGTATGATTCCTGTTGAAGAAAACATCGACGTTATCGAGTGGGTAGCAGATCCAGCTGAGTTTATCTACAATGCCATCGCTCCTGCTGAGGTTGACCAAGTTATCTTTGATGAAAATGACAGCAAACGTGCCTTAGTCGTTGTGCCTGATAACAAGCTTTCTCTTGCTATCGGTCGTCGTGGACAAAACGTTCGCTTGGCGGCTCATTTGACGGGTTACCGTATCGATATCAAGTCTGCCAGTGAATTTGAAGCTATGGAAGAAGCAGGCCAAGTGGATTACGCAGCTGCGGACGAATTGATCGAAGAATAAAAGCTGCTAGAGGAGGGAAAGATGAAAACAAGAAAAATCCCTTTGCGCAAGTCTGTTGTATCCAACGAAGTGATTGATAAGCGTGATTTGCTCCGCATTGTCAAGAACAAAGAAGGGCAAGTCTTTATCGATCCGACAGGCAAGGCCAATGGTCGTGGCGCTTATATCAAGCTAGACAACGCAGAAGCCCTAGAGGCCAAAAAGAAGAGAGTCTTTAACCGCAGCTTTAACATGGAAGTGGAAGAAAGCTTTTATGACGAGTTGATCGCCTATGTGGATCACAAAGTGAAAAGAAGAGAGTTAGGACTTGAATAAGCAAAAGATAAGTAATCTCTTGGGACTTGCTCAACGAGCAGGCCGGATCATATCGGGTGAGGAATTGGTGGTCAAGGCCATCCAAGACCAGAAAGCCAAGCTAGTCTTTCTAGCACAGGATGCTGGTCCCAATCTGACCAAGAAGATTCAAGATAAAAGTGACTATTATCAAGTAGAAGTTATAACCGTGTTTTCAACACTGGAATTAAGCATAGCAGTCGGGAAACCGAGAAAGGTTTTGGCTGTGACAGATGCTGGATTTACAAAGAAAATGAGGTCTCTTATGGAATAGAAGAGGAGGACATGATTTGTCTAAGAAAAGATTGTACGAAATCGCAAAAGAGCTTGGAAAAGAAAGTAAAGAAGTTGTAGCGCGTGCAAAAGAGTTGGGCTTGGATGTGAAAAGCCACTCATCGAGCGTGGAAGCTGCTGCTGCTGAACAAATCGCAGCTAGCTTTAAACCTGCACCTGCTCCTAAAGCAGAAGCAAAACCTGTAGCACCAAAAGCAAGTGTAGAAAAGAAAGCAGAAAAGCCTGTATCAGCTAAACCAGCTGCCGCTAAGGAAGAAAGCAAATCAGCTACACCTGCAGCTCCTAAGGAAGAAAAAGTAGTGGCCGCAAGACCACAGAGTCGAAACTTCAAGGCGGAGCGTGAGGCGCGTGCCAAAGAGCAGGCAGAGCGACGCAAACAAAACAAGGGCAACAACCGTGACCAACAACAAAACGGCAACCGTCAGAAAAACGATGGTCGTAATGGTGGCAAACCTGGTCAAGGAAACCGCGACAATCGCCGATTTAACGACCAAGGGAAAAAACCACAAGGTCAAGGGAATCGTGGCAATGATCGCCGTCAGCAACAAGACTTCCAGCCAAAACAAGCTGGCCCACGTGTTGACTTTAAAGCCCGTGCAGCAGCCCTAAAAGCAGAGCAAAATGCAGAGTACGCACGCTCAAGCGAGGAGCGCTTCAAACAATCGCAAGCAGCCAAAGAAGCCTTGGCTCAAGCTAACAAACGCAAGGAGCCAGAGGAAATCTTTGAAGAAGCTGCTAAGCTAGCTGAACAAACGCAGCCAGCTATAACAGTAGCTCCTGTAGCGAAAGAAGCGCCAGTGGATACACGTCGTAAAAAACAAGCTCGACCAGACAAAGAACGTGACGATTATGATCACGAAGAAGATGGTCCTAGAAAACAACAAAAGAATCGAAGTAGTCAGAATCAAGTGAGAAATCAAAGAAATAGTAACTGGAATAACAACAAGAAAAATAAAAAAGGGAATAAGCAAAACAACCGTAACCAGACTCCAAAACCTGTTACAGAGCGCAAGTTCCATGAATTGCCAACAGAATTCGAATATACAGATGGTATGACTGTTGCGGAAATCGCAAAACGTATCAAACGTGAACCAGCTGAAATCGTTAAGAAACTCTTTATGATGGGGATTATGGCCACACAAAACCAATCCTTGGATGGAGAAACCATCGAACTCCTCATGGTGGATTACGGTATTGAAGCCAAACAAAAGGTTGAAGTGGATAATGCCGACATCGAACGTTTCTTTGTAGAAGATGGCTATCTTAACGAAGATGAATTGGTTGAGCGTCCACCAGTTGTCACCATCATGGGACACGTTGACCATGGTAAAACCACCCTCTTGGATACCCTTCGTAATTCTCGTGTTGCGACAGGTGAAGCGGGTGGTATCACTCAGCATATCGGTGCCTACCAAATCGTGGAAAATGGCAAGAAGATTACCTTCCTTGATACGCCAGGACACGCGGCCTTTACATCTATGCGTGCGCGTGGTGCTTCTGTTACCGATATTACCATCTTGGTTGTAGCGGCCGACGACGGGGTTATGCCTCAAACTATCGAAGCCATCAACCACTCAAAAGCAGCCAACGTTCCAATTATCGTAGCCATCAATAAGATTGATAAACCAGGTGCCAACCCAGAACGCGTTATCGGTGAATTGGCTGAACACGGTGTTATGTCAACTGCCTGGGGTGGAGATTCTGAATTTGTCGAAATCTCCGCTAAATTCAACCAAAACATCGATGAACTCTTGGAAACGGTCCTACTTGTAGCTGAAATCCAAGAACTCAAGGCAGACCCAACAGTGCGTGCGATCGGTACCGTTATCGAAGCTCGCTTAGATAAAGGAAAAGGTGCGGTCGCAACCCTTCTTGTGCAACAAGGTACTTTGAATGTCCAAGATCCAATCGTTGTCGGAAATACCTTCGGTCGTGTCCGTGCTATGACCAATGACCTTGGTCGTCGTGTTAAGGTTGCTGGACCATCAACACCAGTATCTATCACAGGTTTGAACGAAGCACCAATGGCGGGTGACCACTTTGCCGTTTACGAAGATGAAAAATCTGCGCGTGCAGCAGGTGAAGAACGTGCGAAACGTGCTCTTATGAAGCAACGTCAAGTAACCCAACGTGTCAGCCTTGAAAACCTTTTTGATACGCTTAAAGCAGGTGAGCTCAAGTCTGTTAACGTCATCATCAAGGCCGACGTACAAGGTTCAGTTGAAGCCCTTTCTGCTTCACTTCAAAAGATCGATGTAGAAGGTGTCAAAGTTACCATCGTTCACTCAGCGGTCGGTGCCATCAACGAATCTGATGTGACTCTTGCGGAAGCTTCAAATGCCTTTATCATCGGTTTCAACGTGCGCCCTACACCACAAGCGCGTCAACAAGCAAAAGAAGATGATGTAGAAATCCGTCTTCACAGCATTATCTACAAGGTTATCGAAGAGATGGAAGAAGCCATGAAAGGAATGCTTGATCCAGAATTCGAAGAAAAAGTTATCGGTGAAGCAATCATCCGTGAAACCTTCAAGGTATCTAAAGTGGGAACCATCGGTGGATTCATGGTTACGAGTGGTAAAGTTACCCGTGACTCTAAAGTCCGTGTTATTCGTGATGGTGTTGTTATCTATGATGGTGAACTTGCAAGCTTGAAACACTATAAAGATGACGTTAAAGAAGTTACAAACGGTCGTGAAGGTGGATTGATGATTGAGGGCTACAATGATATCAAGATGGATGATGTGATTGAGGCATACGTTATGGAAGAAATCAAACGATAAGATTTTTGCTCCTTTCTTAGGTGGTGAGGGACGCAAGCAAACCGATGGTTTCATTGCTTATTTTTGAGCCTAAGGTCTCAAAAATCCCCTGTGATGAGACTGATAAATCAGTTCCATCACTTTCACCACAGTGAAAGAAGCAGGTGATTTCAAATTGAACGTCGTTTCAATTTGAATTAAAAATCAAGAAATTTAAAAATAGCTAGGTCTGCTGGCCTAGCTTTTGGTTCAAAGTAGAGAAAGGAATATCATGGCAAATCATTTCCGTACGGATCGTGTGGGCATGGAAATCAAGCGTGAAGTCAATGAGATTTTGCAAAAGAAAGTCCGTGATCCACGTGTCCAAGGTGTGACCATCACAGATGTTCAGATGCTGGGGGATTTGTCTGTTGCCAAGGTTTACTACACCATTTTGAGTAACCTGGCTTCGGATAACCAAAAAGCTCAAATCGGGCTTGAAAAAGCAACTGGTACTATCAAACGTGAACTTGGTCGCAATTTGAAATTGTATAAAATCCCAGATTTAACCTTCGTCAAGGATGAGTCCATTGAATATGGAAACAAAATTGACGAGATGCTACGCAATCTGGATAAGAACTAAGAAAGAGGGGATACCCTCTTTTTTGGTGGAGAAATGGCAATAAAAAATACTGGAGAATCTCTCTAGAGTAAAAAATTGTTAAAAAGCTTTATAAAACTCAGCTTGTATGATAGTATAGAAATTGGAAAGAGTAATATGAAATGATTTTTTATCAATAACTAGCTAGTCTGGTATAGCAATCAGCTAGAAACTGCAGTTAGACGAGGGAAGGTAATATGGGGTTCATTAAAATTCTAGCCAAGACTTACGGGAATTACTTTTTCATGATGCAAAGCGTCGAAGTTCTGAAGAACATGGAAAAAGACGACAATGCTCTAGTAGGATTCGGGAAAGTACTGCTTGCTGACAAGTTGATGGATGTGGCCCAGTGGCTCGCAAAACCAGAGGATAAAGAATAACTTGAAATGAAAGAAACTAGCAGGAATTCCACTGCTAGTTTTTTAATCTCTTCCCATATGGTATAATATAAGCAGTAAAATCATTTTATACTCTTCGAAAATCAAATTCAAACCACGTCAGCTTCACCTTGCCGTACTTAAGTACAGCCTGCGGCTAGCTTCCTAGTTTGCTCTTTGATTTTCATTGAGTATTAGAACATACATGGAGGTCGTCATGGACAATATCATCGATGTGTCAATTCCCGTTGCAGAAGTAGTGGACAAGCATCCAGAAGTCTTGGAAATCCTAGTGGAGCTGGGTTTTAAACCACTTGCTAATCCCTTGATGCGCAATACAGTCGGTCGCAAGGTATCGCTTAAGCAGGGTTCTAAACTTGAAGGAACTCCTATGGACAAGATTGTCCGCACGTTGGAAGCGAACGGCTATGAAGTGATTGGATTAGACTAATGGCAGATGAACGGATTCATATCCTACGGGATATTTTGTTAGAATTGCACAATGGCGCCTCTCCCGAGTCAGTTCAGGAGCGTTTTGATGCGACTTTTACGGGTGTTTCAGCCATTGAGATTTCCCTCATGGAGCACGAGCTGATGAACTCAGACTCAGGTGTTACCTTTGAAGATGTCATGGAGCTCTGTGATGTCCATGCCAATCTTTTTAAAAATGCTGTTAAGGGCGTCGAAGTGGAGGATACTGAACACCCTGGCCACCCAGTTCGCGTCTTCAAGGATGAAAATCTGGCTCTCCGTGCAGCTTTGATTCGCATTCGGAGACTGTTGGATACCTATGAGCCTATGGAAGATGAGGAAATGCTGGCAGAGATGCGCAAGGGCTTGGTCCGTCAAATGGGGCTGTTGGGGCAATTTGACATTCACTACCAGCGCAAGGAAGAGCTCTTTTTCCCCATCATGGAGCGCTATGGTCACGATTCACCCCCAAAAGTTATGTGGGGAGTGGATGATCAGATCAGAGAACTCTTTCAGACAGCTCTAGCGACGGCTAAGGCACTACCAGAAGTGGCGATTTCCACTGTAAAGGAGGCCTTTGAAGCTTTTGCGACAGAGTTTGAAAGTATGATGTTCAAGGAAGAGTCCATCCTCCTCATGATTCTCCTTGAGTCTTTCACCCAGGATGATTGGATTCAGATTGCGGAGGAGAGCGATGCCTACGGCTATGCCATCATCCGTCCGTCTGAGAAATGGGTTCCAGAACGCCAGAGCTTTGTTGAGGAAAAGAGCGTAGAGGAGCCTGTGCCACTAGATACGGCTGAAGGTCAAGTTCAGCAAGTTATAGATACACCAGAAGGACAGTTCACTATTACCTTTACCCCTAAGGAAAAGGAAGCAGTGCTGGACCGTCATAGTCAACAAGATTTTGGCAATGGTTATCTCTCCGTCGAGCAGGCCAATCTCATCCTTAATCACCTTCCTATGGAGATCACTTTTGTCAATAAAGACGATATTTTCCAGTATTATAATGACAATGCGCCAGCTGATGAGATGATTTTCAAACGGACGCCGTCCCAAGTTGGGCGCAATGTTGAACTCTGCCATCCGCCTAAGTACCTAGAAAAGGTGAAGGCTGTTATGAAAGGCCTTCGTGAAGGTAAAAAGGACAAGTATGAAATGTGGTTCAAGTCGGAGTCGCGAGGCAAGTTTGTCCACATCACCTATGCTGCGGTACACGATGAGAACGGGGAATTCCAAGGAGTGTTGGAGTATGTTCAGGATATCCAACCCTACCGAGAGATTGATACGGACTATTTCCGTGGATTAGAATAAGGAGAATCAATGAGTTACGAACAGGAATTTATGAAGGAATTTGAAGCTTGGGTCAATACCCAGATCATGATCAACGACATGGCGCACAAGGAAAGTCAGAAGGTTTACGAAGAAGATCAAGACGAGCGTGCCAAAGATGCCATGATTCGCTATGAAAGCCGCTTGGATGCTTATCAGTTCTTGCTTGGTAAGTTTGAAAATTTCAAGGCGGGCAAGGGATTTCATGATTTGCCAGAGGGCTTGTTTGGCGAGCGGAATTATTAATCGTTACAAATCAAAAAGTGCGTATGAACGCACTTTTTCTGTTTATACGTGATGTGTGTGTTTGGTAATCCATTGTTCCATTTTGATATGCAATCAGAATGGATAGATGCCCAAAGTGATGATGGTGAGCAAGAACCACTTGATCCAGTTCCCGAATAATTGAGAACCTGTTCCGTCAAAATAGAGGCGGCGTCTATCGATGACAGTGTGTTGGACTTTCCAGTTTTGCATCATACAAACTGCCCAAGGCGTAGCGATTCCAATAGTAAAGCCTATGATGATCATGGCTAGGATAGCATATCTAACCTAGCTCAAAAGACCACCATCAAAGTAACTTTCATTATTCATATTGTTCTCCTTATCAGCTTTTTATGTGAATTAATCTTGCACATTACTGCATATTTTATCAAGAAGTCGAATCATTGTCAAATTAGATTGAAAGAAAAAATGGCTAGATTTTTAAGGGGAATCTTATTTCCTTTCTTGATTTTTTGCCAAAATCTTGATAGAATATCTCTATTAAATCCTTGTCAGAGCAGGGATTTTTTATTGAAAGGATTTTATCATGTCAAAGAAACTCCAACGTAAAAAACAATTGCGAAATAGCCTCCGTCGTTCAGGTGCCTTTTCAACTACAGTGACCAAGGCTGTCGAAGAGACCAAGAAAGTCGTGAAACACGCAGAAAAATCTGCCAGCGAAGCAGGAAAAGTTGTCTCTAAAAAAGTGGAACAAGCGGTAGAAGCGACTAAAGAACAAGCTCAAAAAGTAGCCAATTCAGTAGAAGATTTCGCAGCTACTTTGGGTGGCCTCTCAGTAGATCGTGCCAAGACTTTCTATGATGAAGGCATCAAGTCGGCTGCTGACTTCAAAAACTGGACGGAAAAAGAACTCCTTGCCTTAAAAGGAATTGGCCCAGCTACCATTAAGAAATTAAAAGAGCACGGAATCAGCTTCAAGTAATCTTTCTTGAGCCTTGCTTTTCCGAGAAAAACTTGCTACAATAGAGCCATTAGAGGTGTTTTGAATCCCACATTTTACAGAAAGTGGCGGTGCTGAGAAGTCCACAAATGTGTCAAAACTGGTTGCTAATGACTGAAAATGAAATAAAAATGTCTTTTTGTTTTAAAGACAAGAGTTGCGGGCTCTGCCCGAAATTGGGTGGTACCGCGGATAAGCACATTCGTCCCTGTCATGTAGATGGCAGGGCTTTTCTTTTGCGTCTTAGTCAAAGGAGGTTTTCATGAAGCAATCCTTTAAAACCAGTAAGCTCTACTATGGTTTTCCTATCTTTATTTTAGGGTATCAGGATCAGAACTTTGGTCACAATATTACGACCTGTAGCTCCTCTTATAGTCTGGGAGACTGGTTGGTCATCGGTGTTGGGGCTGAGGAAAATGCGGCTGACCAGATTAAGCATTATCAACAGTTCACCGTCAATATCCCTGATGAAAACTTCATGCTTGAGATGGAGCAGGCTGGTTTTATCAGCCATCGTGAGAAATTGAAACACCTGGGGCTAGACTGTGAGATTTCTGAACAGACTCAGGCCCCGATTTTAAAGGCCTGTCCAGTCGTATTGGATTGCCAGGTAGATAGGATTATCGAGGAAGATGGCATCTGCCATATCTTTGCCAAGATTCTTGGGCGACTTGCTGATTCTGATTTGCTAGATGACAAGGGCCATTTTAAAAATGACTGTTTTGCGCCAACTTACTTTATGGGAGACGGCTACCAGCGCGTTTATCGTTATTTAGATGATCGTGTCGATCCTATGGGGAGTTTCATCAAGAAAGCGAGGAAGAAGGATGGCAAGAGCTAAACTGCCAGAACGAATCGAAACAGAACGTCTTCTTTTACGAGTCCGAACAGTGGATGATGCAGTGGATATCCATGACTACGCTAGTTTGGCAGAGGTCGCCTATCCAGCAGGCTTTCCGCCCGTCAAGACCTTGGAAGATGAGATTTATTATCTGGAGAATATTCTTCCTGAGCGTAATGAAAAGAACAATCTCCCAGCAGGCTATGGAATTGTTGTCAAAGGGACTGATAAGGTCATCGGCTCTGTTGATTTCCCTCGTCGTCACGAGGATGATGTCTTGGAGATTGGCTATATCTTACATCCAGACTATTGGGGTCTAGGTTATGTTCCAGAAGCAGCGTGTGCTTTGATTGACCTATCTTTTAAAGAATTGAACCTACACAAGATTGAACTAACTTGTTTTGGTTATAATGTCCAAAGTCAACGAGTCGCTGAAAAATTAGGTTTTACCCTTGAAGCTCGCATAAGAGACCGCAAAGATGCCCAAGGAAATCACTGTGACAGTCTAATATTTGGCTTGTTGAGGAGTGAGTGGGAGGTGATTTGATGCATCTTTTCATCATTGGGGCTCCAGCCTCAGGAAAAATGACGATTGGTCAAGAACTGTCTCGACTGACGGATTCTACCCTCTTTTATAACCATCAAGCCATCGATTTTGCATTAGAAATCTATCAGGATTATACTGAGGAGATGTGGGAATTTGTTCGTGGAATTACCTTTTCTTTCCTTGGAGCTAGCGCTAGAAATCAGCGATATGTGATTTTAACAGACGTGATTGATTTTTCAAATCAGTACCAGCTGATGTATTTGAAGCAAATTCAGGATTTGTTGGATGACTATCATCAAGAGATTCTTTTTGTGGAGTTGGAAACAAGTCTTGAAGAGCGTTTACGTCGAAATCGAACGGAGAATCGATTAAAGCACAAACCCTTAAAACGACATATTGAGGTATCTGAAAGAGAAATTTTGGAGACAGCTGAAACACTTCAATTAAATTCCCAACATCAACCGAATGAGTTGCACCACTACCTTAAAATAAATAATACGAATCTGTCTGCAGAAGAAGTTGCCAAGCAGATTCAAGATAAAATGAATACAATAGAGAAAGGACACACACATGTCTAAAGAACTTTCACCTAAATACAATCCAGCCGAGGTTGAGGCTGGTCGTTACCAAAAATGGCTTGACGCTGATGTTTTCAAACCTTCAGGCGATCAAAAAGCTAAGCCTTATTCAATCGTTATTCCACCACCAAACGTTACAGGTAAACTTCACCTTGGTCACGCTTGGGATACGACTTTGCAAGATATCATCATCCGTCAAAAACGCATGCAAGGCTTTGATACGCTTTGGCTTCCAGGGATGGACCACGCTGGTATTGCTACTCAGGCTAAGGTTGAGGAGCGCTTGCGTGGTGAAGGCATTAGCCGTTATGACCTAGGTCGTGAAAAATTCCTGGATAAGGTCTGGGAATGGAAAGACGAGTATGCCACTACTATCAAGGAACAATGGGGCAAGATGGGGCTCTCTGTAGACTACTCTCGTGAGCGTTTCACTCTTGACGAAGGTTTGTCAAAAGCCGTTCGCAAGGTCTTTGTAGAGCTTTACAAGAAAGGCTGGATCTATCGTGGTGAGTTTATCATCAACTGGGACCCAGCTGCTCGCACAGCACTTTCTGATATTGAGGTAATCCACAAGGATGTCGAAGGTGCCTTCTACCACATGAACTATATGCTGGAAGACGGTTCACGCGCCCTTGAAGTTGCGACAACTCGTCCTGAGACCATGTTTGGGGACGTTGCCGTTGCGGTCAATCCAGAAGATCCACGCTACAAGGACTTGATTGGTAAAAACGTCGTCCTTCCAATCGCTAATAAATTGATTCCAATCGTTGGAGACGAGCACGCAGATCCTGAGTTTGGTACGGGTGTCGTGAAAATCACGCCTGCCCACGATCCAAACGACTTCTTGGTCGGTCAACGTCACAACTTGCCACAAGTCAACGTCATGAACGATGACGGAACCATGAACGAGCTTGCCTTCGAATTTGCGGGTATGGACCGTTTTGAAGCTCGTAAGGCAGTCGTTGCTAAGTTGGAAGAAATCGGTGCCCTTGTTAAAATCGAAAAACGCGTCCACAGTGTTGGTCACTCAGAACGTACAGGTGTCGTAGTTGAGCCACGCTTGTCGACTCAATGGTTCGTTAAGATGGACCAATTGGCTAAAAATGCCATTGCCAACCAAGATACAGAAGACAGGGTTGAATTCTACCCACCTCGTTTCAACGATACCTTCCTTCAATGGATGGAAAATGTCCATGACTGGGTCATCTCTCGTCAGCTCTGGTGGGGGCACCAAATCCCTGCTTGGTACAATGCTGAAGGCGAAATCTATGTGGGCGAAGAGGCTCCAGAAGGTGACGGATGGACTCAGGACGAAGACGTCTTGGATACTTGGTTCAGTTCTGCCCTTTGGCCATTCTCAACTATGGGCTGGCCTGATGTCGACTCAGAAGACTTCAAGCGTTATTATCCAACATCAACTTTGGTGACTGGTTATGATATTATTCCGTTCTGGGTGTCTCGGATGATTTTCCAAGGTTTGGAATTTACTGGCAAGTCGCCATTCAAAAATGCCTTGATTCATGGTCTCATTCGTGATGAGCAAGGACGCAAGATGTCGAAATCTCTCGGTAACGGGATTGATCCAATGGATGTTATTGATAAGTACGGAACAGATAGCCTTCGTTGGTTCCTTTCAAACGGTTCTGCACCAGGGCAAGACGTGCGCTTCTCTTACGAGAAAATGGATGCTTCATGGAACTTCATTAACAAGATTTGGAACATCTCTCGCTACATCCTCATGAACAATGAAGGTTTGACTCTTGAGCAAGCGACTGCCAATGTGGAAAAAGTGGTCAACAAGGAAGCTGGAAATGTCACAGACCGCTGGATTCTCCACAACCTTAACGAAACGATCGGAAAAGTTACTGAAAACTTTGATAAATTTGAGTTTGGTGTGGCTGGACACATTCTCTACAACTTCATCTGGGACGAGTTTGCGGACTGGTACGTTGAGTTGACCAAGGAAGTCCTTTATAGCGATAACGAAGAAGAGAAAGTCATCACACGTTCTGTTCTCCTTCACACCTTGGACAAGATCCTTCGTCTCCTCCACCCAATCATGCCATTCGTGACAGAGGAAATCTTTGGTCAAATCTCAGAAGGCTCTATCGTGACAGCAGAATATCCAACTGTCAACCCAGCCTTAGAAGACCTAGCGGCTCATACAGGTGTGGAAAGCCTCAAAGACTTGATTCGTGCCGTTCGGAATGCGCGTGCGGAAGTAAACGTTGCTCCAAGCAAGCCTATCACCATCCTTGTTAAGACAAGCGATAGCGACTTGGAAGCCTTCTTTAACAGCAATGTCAACTACATCAAACGCTTCACAAATCCAGAACACTTGGAAATCGCGTCAACCATCCCTGCACCTGAACTCGCGATGTCAAGCGTCATCACAGGAGCAGAAATCTACCTGCCACTGGCAGACCTCCTCAATGTCGAAGAAGAATTAGCTCGTCTCGACAAGGAACTCGCTAAATTGCAAAAAGAACTGGACATGGTCGGCAAGAAGCTATCTAATGAACGCTTCGTAACCAATGCCAAACCAGAAGTCGTCCAAAAAGAACGCGACAAACAAGCCGACTACCAAGCCAAGTACGACGCGACCATAGCACGTATTGAGGAAATGAAGAAGTTGGTGAAATAAACACAGAAACACGGTGATGAGCCGTGTTTTTTGTGTTATAATATCAATTGTAAATGTAGTAGTTGTGAAAGGAATATATATGTTTGATACTGTAGTTTTAAATCCTTTAGAAATTAATTTAGATTTTAATAACCCTAGATTTTCAATGTTTGATTTTAATACTGAAGAAGAAATAGTCAAATATTTGGTTGAATTTGAGCAGATTAAAGAACTTGCATTTCAAATTGGAGAAAACGGGTATAACACAATAGGTGAACGTATTATCGTTTTAAAAAGCAGAAATGCTGGAAAGATTAATTATACTGTATTAGAAGGTAATCGAAGAATTGCTTCGCTGAAACTTTTGTTTCAGTATTCATCTCTATTAACAAGTTCAGAAAGAAATAAACTTAAACAATTAAATCTGAATCTAAGTGATTTTGAAGTTAGTTGTGATGTAGTAAAAGAAGATACTAGAGACGAAGCGCTTTTTAAAATTAGTGCAAAACATGTTGATGGGATTAAGACATGGAGTGCGACTGATAAAAGGGTATTTTACCATAATCTTTATACCCAATATAGGGAAAAGGGATTATCAAGTGATGAAGCTTTAGATAATATTAAAAATATTACTCCAGAAGGAAAAGTTGCGATAAGAAATGCTATACAACAACTAAATTATTTAACTTCAGTTTATAATGCAGCCAAAATTTATAAGTCTGATTTGGAAAAGTTAACGCATTTAGATACAGATGTTCTTGTGTCGAGAGTTTCAAGACCATTGATTAAAGAGTTAAAACTTGAGTTTAATGATGATTTTCAAGTTGTAGCAAAAAATGAAAAAGTCTATCATGAAATATTAGGATTATTAGGTAAAGCAGTTTGGATTGATAAAAAATTAGATACACGGGTATTTAGTGTACAAGGACAATGGAATGAAATTGTCAAAAGTGACAAAGTAATACCAGGTTTAGCTGACAAAATTAAGGAATATAAAGAATCTGAAAAAATCAACGGTTCTAATGAAGAGTCATTAAAAAATACTCCTATAAGTAATGATACAAAAACTACTGAAGATAGTGTGGGAGATAATAAAGAGACTCCTAACTTACCAGCAAATGATACGCGTGAGAATACTACGAATAATAATGACACACAAAATCAAGAAACAAAATATAAATTCTTTGTTCCCAAGCAATCAGTTACTATACAACGAGAAAATTATGATTTAGCTGATGATATTGAATTGCGAGATGATAAAAATAATAAAGTTTCAAGACAAAGTTCAGAATATTCTAGGCTTTTAATTAGTTGCAATCATCAAAATATCGTAATTACAGATAATATTATAGAGTCTATTTCTGAAAATGGGACGTACACTATCGATGTTAAATATAATGGACAAACTAAACATTTTCCAATATGTTTAAATATAGCGATTAATAATCAGCAACAGGAATATCAAGTTTTATTTAACCAACGGTGGTATGATGAGTCTTTATCAAAGTTATCAGCTAATCCCAAGTATTTTAAAATTTGTGGAGTGATAAGAAACTTACAAAAATACAACTCTTTATCACATAGTAACGACGAATATATCATAATTGCATTTTTACTTCGTGCGTTAATTGAATATACTACTAAAGCTTACATAGACTTATTCTCAGTTAAGAAGCCTGCTGATAATTTATCCTCCCTTATTACCACAGTTAAAGGACATTTATCTGATAAAGGGTTATTAAATAAAGAGGAAGTAAAGGCGTTAAAAAATACTAATGATATAGAAACATTAAATGGTTTAATTCATGATTACGGGACCACTATAAGTTCCATTGATATTAAAACCACTTGCAGTAAGTATCAAAACTTTTTCTCTGTTGTTTTTAATAGACTATCAGAAGGAGTAAACAATGGATAACTTTAGCCCGTTACGCTATCCTGGAGGAAAAAATAAAACTTATCAATACGTTAAATATCTGGTAGAGAATAACAATATTGATACCTATATAGAACCGTTTTGTGGTGGAGCTGCAGTAGCATTAAAACTGTTGCTTAATAACAATGTAAAAAGAATAATGTTAAATGATTTTGATAGATCCATTTATGCAATGTGGTTTTCTATTTTACATGATACTGAAGCTTTTATAAAAAGAGTAAGGGAAGCAGAATTTACAATTGAAGAATGGGACAAACAGCAGGACATTCAAAAAAATAAAGAAAATGCTGATCTACTTACATTAGGATTTTCTACATTTTATTTAAATAGAACAAATCGTTCAGGTATAATCCAGGCGGGACCTATAGGTGGTAGAAATCAGATAGGCAATTATAAAATGAATTGTCGATATAATACGGAAGTATTAGTAAATAAAATTGAATTAATTGCTAAAAATAAGAGTAAAATCAATTTGTATAATATAGATGCTATTGAATTTATTAAAAATAATATTAATCGTACAAAACGCTCTCTGACTTTTTTTGACCCGCCATATTATGTTAAGGGGAAACAATTGTACACAAATTTTTATGAACACATAGATCATTTAGAATTACGAGAAACTATTGACAAATATATGAGTAAACATAAGTGGATTCTTACATATGATTTTCACGAAGAAATCCAAAATATGTACTCAAAATTTGAGCATTTTCCTTATATGTTAAACTATAGTGCAGGTAATTCAAAAAAAGGAATAGAATATATTTTTTTTAGTGAAGAATTATCATCAGCTAAAATCAACGAGTATTTACACATTTTATAAATAGCATCTTAAACTAAGATTAGTTAGTTCAAACAATAACTGATAATTTTTTAGATTTTAAAACTTGTAAGCTAGCAATAGAGTAAAGGGGATTTTTTATAATTTCTAAGGAATGATTCAATTGATTTGTATTTTCTTAAAATGATATACTAGAATGGTTAGCCAACAATTTAGAAAGCAGGTTACTACATGACAAATTCTGTAAGTTCGAACCGACCTGAGAAGTACAATATTGCAGCTTAATTTTCATATATCATTGGCATCGAATTCATCTGGATTGATACCGAAAATCCACCTCACAATGCCATTGGCTGGGTAACAAAGAAATAAAAAGTCCTGTCACTTTCTCCCATTTAACCTTTGACTATTCCGCAAAATTATCGTACAATAAAGAGTACATGATAAAATGAGGTCAGAGTCTGTTCACTCTGGCGATAGTAGTAAAAATGAGGAGAAACGCTTTGGAATTAGAAGTATTTGCTGGGCAAGAAAAAAGTGAACTATCTATGATTGAGGTAGCGCGTGCTATCTTGGAACTTCGTGGTCGCGACCATGAGATGCATTTTAGTGATCTTGTAAACGAAATTCAAAACTACCTTGGAACATCAAACAGCGATATCCGTGAAGCTTTACCTTTGTTCTACACAGAGTTGAACTTTGACGGTAGCTTCATCTCTCTTGGAGACAACAAATGGGGCCTTCGTTCATGGTATGGTGTGGACGAAATCGACGAAGAAATCATCGCTCTTGAAGAAAGTGACGACGATGAAGTAGCACCAAAAGCTAAGAAAAAACGTGTCAATGCATTCATGGATGGCGATTCAGATGCTATTGACTACAATGCAGATGATCCAGAAGACGAAGATGCGTACGAAGCCGATCCAGCTCTTTCATACGATGATGAAAATCCAGATGATGAGAAAAATGAAGTGGAAGCTTACGATGCAGAAATCAACGAAATTGCTCCTGATGACTTGGGAGAAGATGTGGATCTCAACGAAGAAGACGATGAGTTTTCTGATGATGACGCTGAAACGAGTGAAGAAGAGTAAAAAACTTCACAGAGGAGATCGCCTGGTCTCCTTTTTTGTTCCTTGAGCAGGGTCATCCGTTTGGATGTGGATCTTTAGTTGGTTTTCTGAAAGCAATTTTCTTATTTTCAGGTTTTACTGATTCGGGTTGACAAATGTTCTGCTTTAAGGTATCATATTGTTCGGGCACCTCTTTTAGAGGTCGGAGCTCCCTAGTTACTAGGGAGCTATTTTTGTTTTTCAGGAAGTTTTCTTGAAAAGTCGTTATTCATAAGGGTCTTGTTTTCTATGTCCCCTCGTAGTTAACAAGGCCTTGAGCATTTTAGAAAGAGGAATTTATGTCTACGAAATATATTTTTGTAACTGGTGGTGTGGTATCGTCTATTGGGAAAGGGATTGTGGCAGCAAGTCTGGGCCGTCTCTTGAAAAATCGTGGTCTCAAAGTAACCATTCAAAAATTTGATCCTTATATCAATATTGATCCGGGGACCATGAGTCCTTACCAGCACGGAGAAGTCTTTGTGACAGATGATGGGGCTGAGACAGATTTGGACTTGGGTCACTATGAACGTTTCATCGATATCAATCTCAACAAATATTCCAACGTGACAACTGGTAAAATCTACAGTGAAGTTCTTCGTAAGGAACGCCGTGGCGAATACCTTGGGGCAACTGTCCAAGTCATTCCTCATATCACAGATGCTTTGAAAGAGAAAATCAAGCGTGCTGCTGTAACGACTGACTCTGATGTCATTATCACAGAGGTTGGTGGAACCGTTGGGGATATAGAGTCCTTGCCATTCCTAGAGGCCCTTCGTCAGATGAAGGCAGATGTGGGTGCAGATAATGTCATGTATATCCATACAACCTTGCTTCCTTATCTTAAGGCTGCTGGTGAGATGAAGACCAAGCCAACTCAACATTCTGTAAAAGAATTGCGCGGTTTGGGAATCCAGCCAAATATGTTGGTCATTCGTACAGAAAAACCAGCTGGTCAGGGCATTAAAAATAAACTAGCACAGTTCTGTGATGTGGCACCAGAAGCTGTTATTGAATCTTTGGATGTTGAACACCTTTACCAAATTCCATTGAACTTGCAGGCACAAGGTATGGACCAAATTGTTTGTGACCATTTGAAACTAGATGCAGCAGCAGCGGATATGACAGAGTGGTCAGCCATGGTGGACAAGGTCATGAACCTCAAGAAACAAGTCAAGATTTCCCTCGTTGGTAAGTATGTGGAGTTGCAAGATGCCTACATCTCAGTGGTCGAAGCCTTAAAACACTCTGGTTATGCCAACGACGCAGAAGTGAAGATTAATTGGATTAATGCCAATGATGTGACAGCAGAGAATGTGGCAGAACTCTTGTCTGATGCGGACGGAATCATCGTTCCAGGTGGTTTCGGCCAACGTGGTACGGAAGGGAAAATCCAAGCCATCCGTTATGCGCGTGAAAATGATGTTCCAATGTTGGGTGTCTGCTTGGGAATGCAGTTGACTTGTATCGAGTTTGCTCGTCACGTTTTGGGTCTTGAAGGTGCAAATTCTGCAGAACTTGCACCAGATACAAAATACCCTATCATTGATATTATGCGTGACCAGGTTGATGTTGAAGATATGGGTGGAACCCTTCGTTTGGGACTTTATCCATCTAAGTTGAAACGTGGTTCTAAGGCAGCAGCTGCTTACCATAATCAAGAAGTGGTGCAACGCCGTCACCGTCACCGTTATGAGTTTAACAACACCTTTCGTGAACAGTTTGAGGCGGCAGGTTTTGTCTTCTCAGGAGTCTCTCCAGACAATCGTTTGGTAGAAATTGTGGAAATTCCTGAAAATAAATTCTTTGTAGCTTGTCAGTATCACCCTGAACTGTCAAGCCGTCCAAACCGTCCAGAAGAACTCTACACTGCCTTTGTCACTGCAGCGGTTGAGAACAGCAATTAGCAAAATTCGAACCTTTGAGAATAATCTCAGAGGTTTTTTAATTCATTCAGGAACTCAGGCGCTTGGCAATAAGAATTAGACTCACTGAGGGAAGAGATTTTCCTTGCTCGTATACGGCTTCCCTATTTGTCCTAGAGCCCTTTTTGTGTTACAATGAATGGTATGAAAGCTAAGAAATTATGGATGACTGGCTTGACTGTGGCTGGTCTAAGTGCCCTCGCTTTGGGTGCCAAAAAAGCAGCAGATAACCACAAACTCATGAAGACGCAAGAAGAGTTGACCGCTATCGTGCGCGAACTTTTCTCAGATATGGGTGAGATTGCGACTATCTATGTTCAAGTCTACGAAAGTAGCCTAGAGCGACTCGTCGGAGGAGTCGTTTTCGAGGATGGTCGTCACTATACCTTTGTCTATGAAAATGAAGACCTGGTCTATGAGGAGGAAGTCTTATGATTACTCCCGATAGTATAGAAGAACTAGCAGGTTTTGTCGAGCAAGATGGCAAGAAGGTCTTCCTTTTTGTGGCGGACTGGTGTGGCGATTGTCGTTATATCTATCCAGCCTTGCCAGAGATTGAGGAAACCAATCCAGAGTTCACCTTTATTCGAGTGGACCGAGACCAGTATCTGGATCTGGCCAAACTCTGGGATGTGTACGGCATTCCTAGTCTTGTTGTGCTAGAAAAGGACAAGGAAATCGGCCGATTTGTCAATCGTGACCGTAAAAGCAAGCAACAAATTAACGACTTTTTAGCAGGACTGAAATAGGAGAAAATGGAAATAATGATTTTTACATATAATAAAGAGCATGTTGGCGATGTCCTTATGATCATCGTGAAAAATAGCGGAGATGCCAAGTTGGATGTGGAGCGCAAAGGCAAGGTAGTCCGTGTGTTCATCAAAGAAAATGGGGAAACAGTAGCTTGGAATATTTTCGAAGTTTCGAGTTTGTTTGAAATTGCAGAGCGCGGTCAAGTCTTTTTGACAGATGAGCAAGTCGCTCGTTTAAACCAAGAGTTGCGAGCGGAAGGCTTTGCAGAAGAGATTGTCAATGACAAAGAACCTAAGTTTGTTGTCGGTGAAATTATCGAGATGGTCGCTCACCCAGATAGTGACCACCTCAACATCTGCCAAGTGGCCGTCGCAAGTGACAAGACAGTGCAAATCGTGGCAGGAGCACCTAATGCGCGTGTTGGGTTGAAAACCATTGTAGCTCTTCCTGGAGCGATGATGCCAAAAGGCAATCTCATTTTCCCAGGCGAGCTTCGCGGTGAAAAGAGTTTTGGCATGATGTGCAGCCCTCGTGAATTGCATTTGCCAAATGCTCCGCAAAAACGTGGGGTTATTGAATTATCAGAAGACCAAGTTGTCGGAACTCCATTTGACCCAGCCAAACACTGGACTGCCTAGGAAGTTGTCAGTGCCTGATAGACCAGATAGAGGGGGATAAGATGGCGAAAAATGTAGTGATTACAGGAGCGACCTCTGGAATTGGTGAAGCGATTGCGCGTGCTTATCTGGAGCAGGGGGAGAATGTCGTTCTAACAGGGCGACGGACAGACAGATTAGAGGCTCTCAAGTCAGAGTTTACAGAAACTTTTCCTAATCAAACCGTTTGGACCTTTCCACTGGATGTCACGGATATGACCATGGTCAAGACTGTCTGCTCCGATATTTTGGAAACGATAGGGCAGATTGATATCTTGGTCAATAACGCTGGACTAGCTCTTGGCTTGGCTCCCTATCAAGACCATGAAGAATTGGATATGCTGACCATGTTAGATACCAATGTCAAGGGTTTGATGGCAGTCACTCGCTGTTTCTTGCCAGCAATGGTAAAAGCCAATCAGGGTCACATTATCAACATGGGGTCAACCGCAGGAATTTATGCCTATGCTGGGGCAGCTGTTTACTCAGCCACCAAGGCTGCAGTCAAGACTTTTTCAGATGGACTGCGAATTGATACCATTGCGACAGATATCAAGGTGACCACCATTCAACCCGGAATTGTTGAAACAGATTTTTCTGCGGTACGTTTCCACGGTGACAAAGAGCGTGCTGCTACCGTCTATCAGGGAATCGAAGCTCTGCAAGCACAAGACATCGCAGACACTGTTGTCTATGTGACCAGTCAACCCCGTCGTGTGCAGATTACAGATATGACCATTATGGCCAATCAACAAGCTACAGGTTTCATGGTTCATAAAAAATAAAAAATTTTCTCGAAAAGTTATAAATTTTTGTAACTTTTTTTGATTCCTTGCGAATAGATAAGTAGGAGGAAGAAAATATGTATAATAAAGTTATCATGATCGGGCGCTTGACGTCTACACCAGAATTGCACAAAACCAACAATGACAAGTCAGTAGCGCGAGCAACTATCGCTGTGAATCGTCGTTACAAAGACCAAAACGGTGAACGTGAGGCTGACTTTGTCAATCTGGTTCTTTGGGGAAAATTGGCTGAAACCTTGGCAAGCTACGCAACTAAAGGTAGTCTTATCTCTGTGGATGGAGAACTTCGTACTCGTCGCTTTGAGAAAAATGGCCAGATGAACTATGTGACTGAAGTCCTTGCCACAGGATTCCAACTTTTGGAAAGCCGCGCCCAACGTGCTTTGCGTGAAAATAACGCAGGACAGGATTTGGCAGACTTGGTTTTGGAAGAGGAAGAATTGCCATTTTAAGCATTGAAAAGTCTGAGTTGGTCTCAGGCTTTTTTATATTGAGAAAGTCAGACTTTTTTCTTGACTATTTCTGACCAAGTGATACAATAGAACTATGAATTAGCACTCGGTTACAAAGAGTGCTAATAATATGTAGTTCATCATGGAGGAAAACAGATGTTGAAACCATTAGGAGACCGTGTGGTCTTGAAAATCGAAGAAAAAGAACAAACTGTTGGAGGCTTTGTCCTTGCAGGCTCAGCCCAAGAAAAAACAAAAACAGCCCAAGTTGTAGCTACTGGACAAGGTGTTCGTACCTTGAACGGTGACTTGGTAGCTCCAAGCGTGAAGCCTGGAGACCGTGTCTTAGTTGAAGCCCATGCAGGTCTTGATATCAAAGATGGCGATGAAAAGTACATTATCGTAGGCGAAGCTAACATTTTGGCTATCATTGAAGAATAGAAGGAGAAAGTAAGTATGTCAAAAGAAATTAAATTTTCATCTGATGCTCGTTCAGCTATGGTCCGTGGTGTCGATATCCTAGCAGACACTGTTAAAGTAACCTTAGGACCAAAAGGTCGTAATGTCGTTCTTGAAAAATCATTTGGCTCACCATTGATTACCAATGACGGTGTTACTATTGCAAAAGAAATCGAGTTGGAAGACCATTTTGAAAATATGGGTGCCAAATTGGTATCAGAAGTAGCTTCAAAAACCAATGATATCGCAGGTGACGGGACAACAACTGCAACTGTCTTGACCCAAGCTATCGTACGTGAAGGAATCAAGAACGTCACAGCAGGTGCCAATCCAATCGGCATTCGTCGGGGGATTGAAGCAGCGGTTGCCGCAGCTGTAGAAGCCTTGAAAAACAATGCCATTCCAGTTGCTAATAAAGAAGCCATCGCTCAAGTTGCTGCCGTATCTTCTCGTTCTGAGAAAGTCGGCGAATACATCTCTGAAGCTATGGAAAAAGTTGGCAAAGATGGAGTCATCACCATTGAAGAGTCACGTGGTATGGAAACGGAACTTGAAGTCGTGGAAGGAATGCAGTTTGACCGTGGTTACCTTTCACAGTACATGGTGACAGATAGCGAAAAAATGGTGGCTGACCTTGAAAATCCATACATTTTGATTACCGACAAGAAGATCTCAAATATCCAAGAAATCTTGCCACTTCTAGAAAGCATTCTCCAAAGCAATCGTCCACTCTTGATTATTGCGGATGATGTAGATGGTGAAGCTCTTCCGACTCTTGTATTGAACAAGATTCGTGGAACCTTCAATGTCGTAGCTGTCAAAGCACCTGGCTTTGGTGACCGTCGTAAGGCTATGTTAGAAGACATCGCTATCTTGACAGGCGGAACAGTCATCACAGAAGATCTTGGTCTTGAATTGAAAGATGCGACAATTGAGGCGCTTGGTCAAGCAGCTAGAGTAACTGTGGACAAAGATAGCACTGTTATCGTAGAAGGTGCTGGAAATCCTGAAGCTATTTCTCACCGTGTTGCAGTT